>ONYS01000044.1 GCA_900322095.1 uncultured Prevotella sp. | reverse complement strand
TCAATTTTCCCTTACTACAACAAAGGTAAAAATTAACCGAGAAACAACAAGGTTTTACCCTCGTTTTCTATCAACTGCAAAGGTAAGGTGACAGTTGTCGCGAACGAGCGTGACATTTGTCACGAACGAGCGTGACATTTGTCACGATGAAACGTGACAGTTGTCACGCGTGATGGTCGACACGAATGAACGTGATGACCGTCACGAACGAGCGTGACGTTCGTCACCGAAGGAACGTGATGGTCGTCACGTAGTAACGTGACGTTCGTCACGAGAGATCATGTCTAAGAAAAATATAGCCAACGCCCGGAGGAGTATGCTGAATTCATCTAGATAGACATACGCTTCCAGGCATTGGCCATAAGTTGCTCGGGGCTATAAACAATTTTGCGGAGCCATGGAAACCATGACCCCGCAAAATAAAGAGTATTATGTTATTGTCTGTGCCAGTTTATTTCTGAGTCAGCAAGTTGAGCTTCATCGAAGGATTCAGCACGTTGTGTACTTTCTGCTTGCTGCCCTTGAGCTTCAGGGTTGCAGTGCCCTTGATGTCGCGGCTTGAAGCACCCACCTTGAAGGTATAGACACCGGCGTCTGCCACCCAAGCGCTCTGCTTGGTGTTGAAGGAAGCGAGTTCGCTCTTGTCGATGTCCATTGTCACGGTCTGGCTCTCGCCGGGCTGCAGAGTGCGGGTCTTGGCGAAGGCCTTCAGCTCCTGTGCGGGCTTCTCAACGGCGCCCTTAGGTGCGGTGACATAGACCTCAGCGACTTCCTTACCAGCGTGGCTGCCCGTATTGGTGATGTCGACGCTGACAGTGACCTTGCTGCCGTTTTCTGTAGCCTTAACATTGTTGTAGCTGAAGGTGGTGTAGCTCAGACCATAACCGAAGGGATAAGAGACATTCTTGTTGAAGGTATCGAAGTAGCGATAGCCAACGTAGATGTCCTCGTCGTAGAGCGTGTAGCCAACGTTCTTTGTGTTCTTCCACTTCGACATGTCGCCCATGATGCCAGAGCCAGTTCCGTCAGAGGGGAAGTTCTTTGAAGAGGCTGCGTCCTGATAAGCAATGGGCCATGTCATAGGCAGCTTGCCAGAAGGAGTGAGCTTGCCGGAGAGCAACTGTGCAACAGAGTTACCAAACTCCTGACCGCACTGCCAAGGCAGAAGGATAGCGTCGGGGATGTTCTTCCAAGACTTAGACTCGATGACGCCACCGATGTTCAGCACTACGACAACCTTCTTGCCCTGTGCGTGGAAGGCGTCGGTGACCTTGTTGAGAAGCTCAAGTTCCTTGCTGTTCAGGTTGAAGTCGGTAGCTGTACGGTCGGCACCCTCACCAGAGAGGCGCTGCAGGGTGATGATGGCAACGTCATCGTTCTGAGCCTGCTTCTGAAGATCTGCGTCGCTGGGGACAGTCTCTGAGGCCAGAGGCTTCGGCATCCACCATTCGATGTTCATCTTCTTAACGGCTTCGTCGTGATCGCTCAACAGCTTGGTATAGGCACCAATCATGGACTCGTCGACCGTGTATCCAGCGTTGCGCATACCCTCAACGAGAGAGACGGTGTAGCGGCGGTTTACATCACCCGAACCGGTACCACCAGCGATAGGACGATAAGCGGCAACACCATAGAGAGCCACGGTCTTGATGCTTGAGTTAAGAGGCAGAACACCCTTGTTCTCGAGCAGCACGGTACCCTCGGCGGCAGCATTGCGCGTTACGAGAGCGTGAGCCTTGAGGTCGGGATCGTTCTTATACTGATAGCCTTTGAAGTGAGGAGTCTTCACGATGTACTGCAGGATGCGCTTCACGTTCTCGTCGATGTACTTCACGTCGAGCTTGCCGCTCTTCACGGCGTTCTCGATATCAGCGATATCATCCTCACCACCCGGCTCGATAAGGTCGTTGCCGGCATACATGTTGGCAGCACGGTCGGGGATGCCATTGAAGGCTGAGAGTCCTACATTTCCGGGATGCGGGCGACGGATAGGATCGCGGCCACCGCCCCAGTCGGTCATCACAATACCTTTGTAGCCCCACTCATCGCGCAGGATAGTGGTCAGCAGGTCGCGGCGCTCACTCGTCATCTTGCCATCTACAAGGTTGTAAGACGACATCACGGTCCAAGGCTGAGCCTTCTTGATGGCAATCTCGAAGTTCTTCAGATAGAGCTCGCGAGCAGCACGCTGGCTCAGCTCAGCATCGTTGCCGAGACGCTGGGTCTCCTGGTTGTTGAAAGCGAAGTGCTTGATGGAAGTTCCTACACCCTGGCTCTGGACACCGTTGATATAGGCAGCGGCGATATTACCAGAGAGGACAGGATCCTCAGAATAATACTCGAAGTTGCGGCCGCAGAGCGGGTTGCGTTGGAGGCAGACGCCCGGTGCGAGGAGTACGTCGACGCCGTAGCGGTGAACCTCATCGCCGATAGCAGAACCTACGCTCGTAACGAGGTCGGTGTTCCAAGAACTTGAAAGGCATGTGCCAATGGGGAAGTGGGTGCAATAATAAGTATTGCTGTCGTAGGGACGGATAGGCTGGATACGCAATCCGGCAGGACCGTCGGCAAGAAGAGTGAAGGGGATGCCCAGACGGGGGATACCGATTGTGGCACCGGCAACACCGGCGACTACATCGGCGTACTTACCGCCCTGACTCGTGTCGGAAGCGCGGTGGGTTCCAACACACAACTCAATTTTCTCTTGAAGGGTCATTGCCTTAACAATCTCGTCGATGTTGTTGGCATTGAGCTTCGGAGCCTGTGCCATAGCTACTCCACTACAGGCAAGTAGAGCACAGGTGGCTATTAGACTTTTCATATAGTAATAATTGTTTGGTATAAAAGTTTCGTCAACTTAGTTTCGGTATTGCAAAGGTAAATAAAATCTTTATACCTTATATAATATAGTAAATCTAAACAGTAAACTGTATTATTTTATACTTTCCTTATAATCAAGAGCTTATGCAAAAATAAGTTTTTGAAAAAGTAAATAATCAGCGTCTTTAATTTTAGTGGAAATGTCCTGCGCACAACGTGTTGGTGTGGCCATTCCGGTCACGGAGTTCAGTAAGGGTGGCGCAGTATTATCCCCAGTCTGCGCTCCTATCGTCGCTTGACTGGGGCTACTGAGCGTCAGCTCCTTCTGGGCTGGCTATTGTGATTTGCAATCTGCGTAAAATAGCTGTGAAACGTAAGATTCGGTGTACGCTGTTGCTCCAAATGCGGAATAACGATTAGGGTTGGCAGAGAATTGTACACACACGGTCTTGAAAGCGGCGGCCGTTGCGACCGTTCATCACGCCCTGATTGATGATGCTGAAGCACAGCTCGTGGCCGTTGGCAGCGCGGCAATAGCCACACAGTGAACTGATGCCCGTCACGGTGCCGGTCTTGGCGTGCACGTTGCCATTGGTGAACGACCCCCGCATGCGGTTGCGCAGCGTGCCGTCGACGCCGGCAATGGGCAGCGAGGGGTAGAGGTGGAGGTAGATGTTCTGGTTTTTCCAGGCGTAGGTCAAGAGTCTCACCTCGAGTTGCGCACTAACATAATTATAGAGGGAGAGGCCCGAGCCGTCGGCAATCTGGTAGCGTTTGGGGTCGAGACCCACCTTCTCAATCAACCGGTTAACGACGCGGCGCGCGTCGGAGGCTGAGGCAGGTCGCTCGCCCGTGGAGGCGGCTATCTGATAGAACATAGACTCGGCATAGAGGTTGTCGCTCTCCTTGAGCATCTTCATCAGAATCTGGTCGATGGTGTGGAAACGCGTGATGATGCATTTGGCTTCGGCGGGCTTGCGGCCCGTAGAGGTGAAGGCGTCGACATAGATGCCGGCCTCCTGCAGCTCGCGGCGGAAGCGCGACATGAACTCGTCCTTGCGTGCGAACACCAAAGGCGACAGCACGGGATTGTCGTCGTCCCAGCACCAGCCTTCGCCGAGCAGCTTGTCGTCCTTCATCGAGCGGTCGGCATAGAGCGTGCCGCGGATGGTGTCGACGCCCATCTTGTGGAGGCTCTCAACGAAGGCCCGCATGTCGTCGACGTTGAATCGAGGGTCGAAACCACCGTTGACATAGATGTCGCCCTTCAGTACGCCGTCGACAATGCCGCCTGTGTAGCAGAGGTCGGTCTTGAACTGATAACTGCCGCCCAGGCGGTCGAGGGCTGTGATGGCGGTGATGGTCTTGAGGGTGGAGGCGGGGCGCATGAGCTGGCGCTCGTTGTGGCAGTAGATGGCCGAGTCGGCTGTGAGGTCGTAGACCATGATGCCCACCTGCGAGGTCTGGAACATGTCGTCCTGCAGCAGCCGGTCGATATGATAGGCAATGGATTGCGGCCAGGGCAGCGACACGCTGTCGGCCTTCAGTGTGTCGATGGCAATGCTGTCGCCGACGCTGTCGGTTTCTATTTCGATGTCTGTCTGTGCCACGCCCGGCACGAGCCAGAGCGGCAGCAGCAAGACGAGCAACATCCTCATGCTAAAATTCCTATTCTTCATCCTATATACAATCGCGTCGTTAACGGTCGGCCGTATTGCGGTCAGCGTTCTGTCGTTTGTTCAGTTCTTTTATGAATTCCTCTTCCATCGCGGGCTCCACGGTCTCCAGATGGCCGGCACCATATTCCAGCAGCAGGTAGTGGACAAGGCCGAAGGTGGTGCGCATGCGGCGGCAGCGCGTGATCTCGTCCACGCGAATGCGGCGCTGCTTGGCGAAGCGTCCCTTGTTGATGATGAGGTCGGGGCCATCAAAGGTGTAGGCCGAGTGCAATACTTTCTCGGTGACGGCCACGACGATCAATGACATGAGCAAAGCCAGCAATATTTGTTTCTGCCAAAAGAAATAACCGGCCATGACGAGGAACACCACTAAGCCCAACTTGGCCTGAATGGTAAAGTTGCGTTGAAATGTACGTTTCATAAAACGCTTGCAAAATTACAAAATAATAGTGAAAGGGACAAATAATCTGTAAGTCAAAGAGCCACTTTTCACTTTCTCCCCAAATTTGAGGAGAAAGTGAAAAGCGATGGACTTTGTAGAATGGAAACCGGCGATGGCTGCTTCGGGGCGGACTATCAGTGGGTCAGCGAGAATTTCATGTTGAAGCCGAAGTCGTGAGTCGTGGTGGGGTAGCTGCTGCTCGAGAGCAGAGGCGTATTGGTCTGCATGTCGTAGTAGAAGCTCATCGTCAGCATGCGCGAGAGAGTGTAGTCGGCAGTGAAACTGAGCTTGAAGGCCGTGTTGCCCGAGCTGGCCGAACTGGTCATCGTGGCGATGTCGCGCGAGATGTTGGCCTGCTTGCGATAGCTGACGTCGAGACGCAGGTTGAGGTCATGGCCGGTGTTGTTGCTGTTGCGGCCGCTCTTGGATGAGCTCTGGCTGTTTGACTCGTCGTCACCCTTCTTTTTGGACTTCACCTTGCGGTGGTTGCCGCCGCCGAAGAGGTTGAAGTTGCTGAGCTTGTAGCCCGCACCCAGCACCCAGTCGTGGCTGGTGGCCTCGTTGAGCTGGACGCTGGTCATGGAGAGCGAGAGGACGCGCGTTGACCGGTATTCCAGTTTGGCCGTGAGGTTGTTGTTCAATGTCACGTCGACACCGAGCAGGGGCGAGAACGACTCGTTGAGGCTCACCGTCGACACGTTGTACATGCTGCTCGGAGTGGGGTTGCCCGTTGTGGCATTCTCGATGAATCCCAGCCCGTTCATAAACTCCATGTAGGTGCTGTAGGAGCTGTAGGATCCAATGGCGAAGATACTGCGATAGGCGTGGTTGATGTTGACGCTCTTGAAGATGTCGCGCAGGAAGGGCAACTTGCCCAGTCCGCTGTAGCGGATGGTCCAGTTGGGCAGCATGCGTGCCAGCGAGGGGAAAATGTCGAGCTTGCCGCCGCCCGAAGAGGTGTAGGCCGAGAGGAAGGCGGGCACCATCACGTCGGCGCTGTACTTGTCAACACTACCGTTGGCAGGGTCGAAGGTCTGTCCGGCCAATGTGGATCCGGCGGGATAGACGGCACCGGCATACTGGGCCTCGACGCGCTGTCGGTAGGCTTCGAGCGAGTTGCAGAACGTCGTGAAGCTCTTGCTGTGGTAGCCATTGGTGGCGTCACCAATGCCCTCGAAGGCACTCTTGAGCGAGATGGTGGTCATGTTGAATGTACCACTTTCGGTCATCGGGTTGCCCGCGTACATATATTGTATGCTCCTGCCGCGGGTGGTCGAGCGGCTGGCGGTGAGGTCGATCTTGAAGTTGCGCAAAGGCTCGAGGGTCATGCGCAGCTGCAGGTCCTCGCTCTTGTTGGTCGTTGCCGGCGTGGCCACGGAGTTGTTGCTGAGCAGCCATCCGTTGCGACGAGCCTTCTCGATATAGTCGTCGCCGATGAGACCGAAGGCGAAGTCGACTCCGGGCGACATCACTCCCGTGTTGCGGCTTTGACCGAAGGCGTCGCCCACTTTGGGCATGAAGCCGGGCAGCGACATCGAGTAGCGGTTGGTGTAGCTGATGCTTGCATTGCGTATCATCATCAGGAAGCGGGCTGCCGACTGGGCCGTGCGGTACCACTTCTGCTCGTCAAGCGGCTGCTTGGCAGTGACGCTGACCTTCAGTTTCATGATCGAGTCCACCTTGTTGGTGATGACGATGGTGTTGTCGTCCTTGCGGCGGTAGCGGAGCTTGAAGGGCTTGCCGTCGGCGGTCTTGGCCATGACGATGAGACGGCGCGTCTTCTTGTTGTGCTTCACCTGGATCGTGGTGTCAGGCCGCAGCGTGATCTCCTTCTCAAAGGTGTTCTTGTTCTTGGGCAGGTTGGCCTTCTGCTCTTCTGCCTTTTGGTCGTCTTTCGACTTGTCCTGGCCCTTGCCTGTGTTCTGCGGCTTCTTGTTCAGCTGCGCCCTCACTCCGTTGGTGTTGCGACGGGCAGCGCGGTTGTCCTTGTCGAAGCGCTCGTTGGCCTTCTTGAGGAAGGGAATGTGGTTGTAGAGCTTCACGAGGTTGAGCGTTCCGTCGATGGTGAGCGTGCGGTTGTTGACGATGGTGTTGCCCAGGTCGGTGCTGTCTTCAAGCTGCGTTCCGCGCTGCCAGCTGTAGGTGGCATTGTAGGAGGCGTTGCTGTTGATCCAGTCGAAGATGGGGATGAGGTTGAGCGGCAGCTGATAGCTGGCCTGGAAGCTCTGGTTGTAGCTCAGGGGCGTTCCGAAGTGGCGCAGACTCTGCTTCACCGAGTCCTTCCATGCCTCGTAGTGGTCGGGATAGAGGTCCTTATTGATGGGGGTGTAGGGCTCCTCGATCTCGGCGTTGGTGGCACTCTGGAAGTTCATGTGCAGATTCTTGGTCAGGTCCCAGCGAATCTGGAACTCTCTGTTCCAGAGGAACTGCTCGCTGAAGGTGAGCGGCAGCTGGTTGTTCTCGGTCGACTCCATGTCGCGCTCCTGCAGCTCGTAGTAGTTGCGCGTAATCTCGGTGTTGAAGCCCACGCTCTGCGGCAGCCAGTTGAGGCCGAAGCGCTTCAGAATATCCCAGTATTTGGATTTCGACTTGATCTTCTTGAAAGGCTCGAAGGCCTTGTAGTTGGGCGTCCAGTTGTAGTCCATCGCTCCGCGCCAGGCGTCCTCGTTCTCGTAGACCGTGGTCTCGCCCTGCGTGTGGCGGTGGGAGTGGCTGTAGGAGAAGCTGAAGTTGGCCGGGTCGTAGGGCATCGGATGGCGCTTGGTGGCAATACCAATCTTGGCATTCGAGATGGAGAAGTTGGTGTTGACAGTCTTCGTGATGGCGATGCTCTCGATGGAGTCACGCTCCGTGGGATCGGCAGCGCTGAGCGACTCGTCGAGCTTCATGTCCGTGTCGAGCGGATTGTACTTGGGCTTCACGCGCTCCTTGCTGACGCTATAATAAAGAGGTATGGTCACCTTGGCCTTGTCGGGGAAGAACTTTCCCAGCTCGAGGTTGGTGGTGAAGGTGTAGGAGCCATCGTCGTCGGTAGACCGCTCCTGCACGCCCTCCTCAAGTCCGCCGAAGCCGGCAGAGGTGTATTTGCCCTGAAGGTTGAGCGTTCCGAAGTCGGAAAGCTGGATGTTGAGGTTGCCCTGTGCTGCCCAGCCGCCGTCGTTGGTGTATTCGCGCAGACGGAGCTCATTGAACCACACTTCACCGCTCTTGTGGTCAGCCGAGAGGTTGCGCACACCGATGATGATGGTCTTCACCTCACCCAGCGACGGATTGCCCATCACGGTCATCTTGTTGTTGGGCTTGTCGTTGTCGTAGGCGGAGTAGGGCTGCGTGTAGGAAGCCTGGCCGTTGGCACGGGCCTTGTTGCGCTCGCGTTTCAGCGTGGTGAGGGCCTCGAGCGGAATATTGAGCATGTTGTCCTCGGGCCATACAGCCTCGCGGTCGGTGGTGCTGTACTTGTTGTAGTTGCCGGGTGCCGTGAGCTTCAGGGGAATCTCATACTCGTAGTAGTTGTTCTTGTAGTCGGAACCCAAGCGCACGAAGGCAGCCAGCTGGTTGTCCTGCAGGTTGGTGGTGTTCTGCTCGAGGGCGTTGGCATGGATGAACATCTGCAACTGCTTGTACTGGCGCAGGTCGAGTGTGGTGTTCTTGTAGACGCACTTCGACTCGTTGGTGCTCAGGTTGGTGATGTTCATCGAGAGAGCCTGCTCGTTGTTCTCCACAAGCTGAGGCTGCGTGGGGTCCTGTACACGTGAGATGCCGGGCGGCACGACATAGTTGACAGGCGTCTTGTCGTTGTTCTCCTCGATGTTGACCGATGCCGTGGTCATCGAACCCGTCTCTGCACTCGACGTGAGCGTCTGGTCGTAGGTGCGCCACTCGCCACGCACAAGGTCGAGCGAACCGAAGCGGAGCGTGATGGGATGAGCGAAGCCCGTGACAAACATGCGGATGAAGCGGATGCTGGAGAAGTCGCTGATGCTGCCCACCTTCTGCTGGAACTCGTCGAGCGGAATGCGGAAGAGATACCAGTCGGCCTTGCCTCGCCCGCCTTGACGCAGACCGGGCGTGGTCTCGCGCTTGTCGACGATGAAGTTCTGACCCACGACGAGGTCCTCGGGACGAATGGAAACGTGATACTGATAGTACTTCTCGTATTCGTTGAGCGTGTAGTCCTGGTTGATATCCTCCACATCGGGCGTGGTCTTGTACGACGTGTCGTAGGTCTCGGTGCGGCTCTCGTTGTCGGGAGAGTTGCCCTGCGGGTTGTTGATGTACTTATAGCGGCGGATGATGGAGGCCTGCATCTGGTCGTAGTCTGTGCCGCGGAAGTAATGATAGTCGTCGCCGGCGGGGTCGGCCTGAATGCTGTCCCACACCTGAGTGGAAACCTTCGACTGCACCTCGTCGAGATAGGACTTATAAGGAGCAAAAGCCAGCTCCTGCTCGTCGTTGAGACCATTGAGACCGACATCCTGCAAGGCACGGCTGCCATTGGTCGTGGCGAAGGCGTAGGTCACCGTGGCCTGGTTGGGGATGCGGCCCCACTGCGTCTCGGTCCAGTTGGTGGAACCGTCGACGGGCATTCCGCTCTCATAGAACTTCTTGCCATCGCGCAGCACGTCCTCCGACACCTCACCGAGGTTGAAGTAGAGATCGCCACCGTATTCGGAAGCCTTGCCCTCCTCGCGACTGTAGATGAAGGGGTCGAGCATCCAGAACTCGATGTACTCGATGTTGTTCTCCTCAAAGTCGCTGTTGTCGATCTTGCGCATCATACCGCCCCAATGCTGCGTGGGATTGTTGAGCGTTCCGTCGCTGTTGACGTCGGGATTGAAGTTGTACGGACCACGCTCGTTGGGGTAATACGTCAGGTTGAGCGTTGAGATCGTAGCCGTAGCACCGTTGTAGCTGCTCTGGTTGCGGTTGGGATAGAGTTCGTTGACGTAGACCTCACGCACGTAGTAGTTGGACAGCTGTGCCAGGTCGCTGCGGATATGTCCGGGAGTGAGCGACGAGGAACGGCGGGTGAACAGCGGGTCGATGGTGTACCAGGAGAGCAAAGAGCGGTTGTAGCCCGAACGGAGCGTGGTCTTGTCGCTTGATTCGGGGAACATCGAAGGCACGCTCGACAGCATCCACGACGTAGGCGTGAGGATGCTGATCTTGTTGGTGGAATTCTCGAAGTCGTCGATATACGAGGCCTTGTCCTGGGTGCCGCTGCTCTGTCCGGCAATGAGCTGGGCAAACTCTCCCGTGAAGGAGATCTGCGAGGGCTGAGTGAGGTGGAGGAAGGGCAGCTTGTCGAGAATGTTGGTGAGCCACTGACTCTCCTTCTTCCAGTTCATGTTGATGCCCCAGATGGTATTGTTCAGTGGTTCGCTGCCCATGTTCACCTTTGAGGTCAATGCCTGTTCGGAGAGGTGCATCAGCGTACCGCTCAGTTGGAAGTTCTTGCTGAAATCATATTCCCAGTTGACGCCGAACATCGTCTTGCGTTCCTGGCTGTAGTCGGTGTTGCTCTCGAGCGACACGCTCACGTTGGTGCCTGCGTCGATGATGCTCTGGTTGAGGATGGTCACCGTACCACCGCTGTAGTCGACGCTGTAGTCGCTGCCTTCGGTGAGGGTGACGCCACCAGCCGTGACGACGACCGAGCCTTGCGGAACGTTGTAGGCGCCCAAAGAGATGACATTGGCCGAAGTGCCGCGGTACTGGCCCACGAGCATGTATTTGTCTTTCTCGGCAATCTGCTTGGCCACAGTCTTGATGGAGTCGTAGAGCTCGGTGAAAGCATACTTCTCAGCATCAGTCGCGCTCACGCCGTGCTGCACCAGGTAGTTGTACATATACTCACCGAAGGGTTCGGGCTCGGGGAAAAACACACGACCTTTGCTCACCGTGTAGCCTTCCACATAGTCGAAGTAGCCATTGGAGTGGGCTTTGTTGTTGTTGTCGAGTCGGTCGGCGCCCAACAGCTTGATGATGGTCTGTGACTTCACCTGCTGTTCGGGAATATAGGAGATATAGACTCCTGCCGTATCGCTCTGGTATTTCACGTCGAGGCGGAACTTGTCTTTCTCAATCGACGAGCTACCGAGGTTGTAGACGTTCTTCATCATCAGGTCCCAGTTGCCCTGTTGCGGGTTGTTGCTGGTGTTTTTCAGCGACTTCACAAAGAGCGCTTGGTTGGCGTCGGTGATGTCGGAGGCGAACTCACCCACCTGATAGGTCGTGCCGCCATAGGTGTACTCGTAGGCGATGGCCAGCACTTGGTCGGTCTGGAGCGTGGTGTTGAGCGAGACGTAGCCCAAGGCTGTGTTGACGGTGTATTCCGACGAGGAAAGCAAGCGCGCCTTCTCGATCTTCTCATAGTCTGTGCCGCCTACAAGTCCGGCTCCGTCGAGCGTGGTGGACACCTGGTCGATGTCGCGTGCTGCGCTGTAGGCACCCACCATCTGGCTATACTCGCTGTTGGCATTGTTGGAAGGGACGGGCTGCCCTGTGACAGCCCACATCGGGTTGCTCACCTTCGTGTTCTCGCCCAGGTCGGTGAGGGCGACGATGTTTCGGGTGTTGGATGTCGTTCCGGTCTTGTTAGTTACCCAGATTTCCACACGGTTGATGTTGATGCCCGTTGTCATGTTGGGCAACGTGCTCATTCCCTGGGCGTAGTGGTCGCGGAAATACTGCGAGAGGAAGAAGTGGCGGTTTTCCTCATAGTTGGCCACGTCGATCTCGAAGGGCGTCAGCTGTACGCCGCCCTTGCTGCTCACGGTCTTGGTTGATGACTTCTTCTGCGAGAAAACGGTTTGCAGCTTCAGCTTGCCAAACTGCATATCGGTGCGCAAGCCGAAGAGTGAGCTGGCTCCCTTGACCAGCGAGGAGTTGCTGGGGAAGGAGATATTTCCGGCTTCGACAAGTTTGATGATCTCATCTTCCTTGCCATCGTATTTCAATTTCAGGTTCTGGGCGTCGTAGTCGAAGGTGGGGTCGGTGTTGTAGTTGAGGTTCATGTTCACCTTATCGCCCACCTTGCCGTTCATGTTGAGGTTGATTTTCTCGTCGAAGTCCATCGTCGTCGTCTTTCGGTTGCGGATGGGCAGCGACGGGTTGTCGATGTTTTTCAGCGTGGCGCCAAACTTCAGTTCGGCCGTTCCCTGAGTCTTGATGCGAATGCCGCCGGGACCGAAGATCTTCTCGGCCGGACCGAGGTCGAAGTGCATGTCGGTGAAGTCGAACTTCTCCTTGCCCTTGGCCTGATAGATTTCAGAGTTCTTATCCTTGAAATACTGCTGCAGCGATCTGCGCTCCACCCATTTCCGGTATTCCTCGGGCGTCATCATGATGGGCGCGTTGAGATAGGTGTCGCTGATTTTCGAACCGATGATATAGCGGTCGATGGTGTCGTTGTAGACGACGTCCTGCTTGAGGTTGTCGGGACGCTTGAGGTCGGCAGGGTTCTGGTCGAGGTCGTCGTAGGTGATGGGAGTGGTGCGCTGGATCTGCCAGCGGGGATGGAGCAGGGAGTCGGGAATCTCCTCATCGTCGGCACTCACGGCCTGGCTCTTCACCTCGATTTTCGGCTTGTTGTTGGTCTTGTCGTCCTGCGGCTTTACGTTACTTTCGGGCTTGAGACCTTGTGGCTGGCGCTGGTTCTGCTGTTCACGTTGCTGCTGCTGGCGTTGTTGCTGCTGTTGGCGACGCGTCAGATCGTCCTGCATAAAAGGCATGGCAAGGGCACAACTGGCAGCCAGAGCCGACAGCGCAACCATTATCTTTCTATGAAATGCTGACCAATGCTTCATGATTTTTCGTGCAGAAATCCAACGACAATAACGGTGCGGCTATTCCTGAACAAGTGCCGCATGAAGACAAATTTCTCTCTCAAACCGTACTACTTAATTAATTTCAGAGCCAATTTCACCACTTGCTGCACCTCGATGCCGGGATTGTCTTTCATCACCTGGTCGACAACCTTGGCGCTTGGGGCCGGAGAGAAACCGAGCATCACGAGGGCGCTCACGGCCTCTTCCTTCACGGGCGACTCTACGATGGGCTGGCCAACGCCAGTGGCACTCATCTCCTGAGTGATGCCGAGCGAGAGCACTTTGTCCTTGAGGTCGACGATGATGCGTTGGGCAGTCTTGAGGCCAATACCCTTCACCGACTTGAGCAGCTTGTCATTGCCCGAGGCAATGGCGTTGCCGAGTTCGGAGGCCGAGAGCGATGAGAGAATCATGCGGGCCGTATTGGCGCCCACGCCCGAGACGGTGATGAGCAGCCGGTAGAGTTCGCGCTCTTTCTTCGTGGCAAAGCCATAGAGCGTGTAGCTGTCGTCGCGGCCACCGGTCGAGAGGGCCTCGTGAATAAAGAGTTTGACTTCTTTCTTGCCTTGAATGGCGCTGTATGTGTTGAGAGAAATATTGATGGCATAGCCCACTCCTGCGGCTTCTACAACAGCCAGGGCCGGAGTGAGTTCGGCCAATTCTCCCTTAATATATTCGATCATGCTTTGTTAAAACGGATTATACTTGTTTAAGAACGTTTTTCTCTCAGATTTATTATATGACATTAGGAAGTAGCGTCTTGTTGAAATCAATAAATTGAGTCAACTTCAAAAAGTCTGCACCACTTTTAGTCTACCGGATATTCTCCGTGTATGGGAAAACATCCGTTGAGTTTACGTCTTCTGGCGGGTAAATGTGGATATTCCATCTGGGAATTGATGGTTGCTGACAGCTGTCGGCAGAACTGCTGACAGCTGTCAGCAACCTAAATCTTGCGGTTTGAGAGAGTTGAGGCTTCACTTGCTGCCACTACGAGTTATCTCTGCAAAACTTCTACTTGAACAGGTTGGTTCCCTGCCTGCAGTGGAAACTTAATTCTTTGAGCTACAGAAAATTTCCAGTGTGCAGGACTGGCTGTTGCATTAATCCGTGACGACGTCTGTCACTACATCGTCGAAGTGGTCCTTGGCCCAGCCAATGAGTTGAGTAAGAAAAGGCATAAGTGATTTCCCCGTGTCCGTGAGTTGGTATTCCACCCGTGGCGGGACCTCGGGATAAACTTTTCGTGAAATGAGTTTCATCGTCTCCAGATTCTTCAGCGTGGCCGACAGCATCTTCTGTGAGCAGTCGGTCATCTCGTGTCGCAGTTCATTGAAGCGCATCACGCCAGTCTTGCTCTCATTGAGTGTATACAGCACCAGCAACGACCATTTGTCGCCGAACTTGCTCACCACCTGCCGGATGGGACAGGCCATGTAAGCCGGATTTATCTCTTTCGTCTTCTTTACCATAGTCTAGAATTTTCCGCAAAGATAATCAAAAGTTTCCAAAAGTTACTAAGTATGTCGGAATAAGATCGCGATTTCCTTAGAATAGCAACCTGTAGGCAGAGTGATTGCCCTCCCTCTGCATAGCAGATGAGGACATGCTGTTGGTACTTAATCATTTTCTGTTTGAAAAAAATGCTTATTTCTTAGGCTAAGTGGACAGAAAATAGTATTTTTGCATAAATAAATATATTATAATAGCACATTAGCAATGATTACCAAACTAAAATTACATAACTGGAAGAGTTTTGGCGATGCTATGTTGTATATAGACCAACTCACGTTTCTTATTGGCATAAACGCCAGTGGAAAATCGAATGTTTTGGATGCTTTTCATTTTGCTCATCTGCTATCAGTTGGAGTCAGTTTGAACGATGCCATAAGACAGATTCGAGGTGGGGCCGACTGGATTATTCTTCGGGGGCAAAATCATTTCAGTCTTGAATTCTTCTTTGACTTTGATGGTAGGGAATGCGCCTACCAGTTGGCTGTCGTTAAACGAGGAGTAAATTTTGAATTCACAAATAAAAAGATTATATTTCCCGAGGGTGAATGCTCGGAGACGGAAAAGAAGTTCTTTTCAGAAAAGATAAAATCGGATTTGGCTAATATTTTTATTTTGAATCCAAATCCCGAGAATATGCGTGGCTATTCCAAATTGTCTACAGAGATGGCTTCTGACGGGAGTAACGTCGCAGGCGTGCTCGCAGCCTTACCGTCTTCCAGGAAAGATGAGACAGAGAAAATTATCACTCAATATGTGAAGCCTTTGCCTGAAAGAGATATTAATAGAATAGAAACAGTAACGGTGGGCTTGACGAATAGCGATGCCATGCTATATTGCTATGAAGACTGGAACCCGACACAGCCTGTTGATGCTCGTGGCATGAGCGATGGCACGTTGCGTTTCATAGCTATTGTCACAGCTCTATTGACAGTAAAGGATGGAAGTCTTGTCGTGATTGAAGAAATAGACAATGGCTTGCACCCATCACGTGTCAAAGAACTGATAAATATGCTGAAAGGCATCTCTGCAAAGAGAAACATCGACGTGCTTTGTACAACACACAATCCCGTGTTCATGAATGATCTTGGCAACGAGATGATACCTTTTATCAGCTATATCAAACGTGATGAGAAGGGCGACAGCAGGATATATCTTCTTGAGAATAACCCCAATCTTATAAAGCTCTTATCAGCTGGACGTCCTGGTGATTTAATGACAGAGGATAAGCTATGAGAAAGATATTGATTATCGATACCAGTATCTTATGCGTCTGGCTAAAGGTTACGAATATGGAGGTTTGTGGACCAGACGATGACAAATGGGATTTCTTGCGAGTTGACTCTAAAATCAGGAAAGAGCAAAGCGCTGGAACAACCTTTGTCCTTCCCATTGCAACGATTATAGAGACAGGCAATCATATAGCTCATGCACATGGTGATCGTTTTGCATTAGGTAAAGCGCTGGGGACAATTATAGACAAAGTCGTTGAGGAAAAATCTCCTTGGGCAGCATTTACTGAGCAAAGTGAGTTATGGAAGCCTGAGAACTTGAAGCGTCTTTCAGATAAATGGCAAACGACTGTAGCCCAAGGTCAGTCTTTAGGTGATGCGTCTATCGTGGATGTAGCTGAATATTTTGCAGAGACAGGCTTTGAGGTAGAGATTTTTACAGGTGACCAAGGACTTAAGTCCTATGAACCTGCAATAAAACCTTTTGTACCCCGACGTAGAAGAAGATAAGCAAGGTGTGACGAATGGCTAATCTCAATCTTACGGCAGCCGTCATTCTTTCCTATTTGTTTTTGACGAACTATATTGAGTATCTTCATCAAAGAAAATATTCCATGTCTCTATTTTTTATGAGTAGAAAAGAAGGAGAGCTTCACACATAGCTGGTGCTGACTCACAAATTCCCAGCTAATCATTTCCCTTTTCCAATATTTTTCCTAACTTTGCGTCAGAACATAAATTTAGTCGCTATGGTACGCTATCCGATAGGAATTCAGACATTCGAGAAAATACGCAGTCAAGGATGTCTTTATATAGATAAAACGCAATACATTCATGCTATTGCTAATAGCAGCATGAATTATGTCTTTCTGTCCCGTCCGCGACGCTTCGGAAAATCTCTGCTCACGAGTACCTTCGACGCCTATTTCTCTGGTCGTAAAGAGCTTTTTATGGGTCTGGCCATCGAGAAACTGGAGAAGGAGTGGACTGTGTACCCCGTACTGCACTTCAGTCTTGCTATGGCAAAGATGGGAACAGTGGAAGATCTGTTCAGGCAAATCAACATGCAGTTGACCCGGATGGAAAAACAGTACGAACTCATGCGCGATGGTGAAGACGTTACAACAAGGTTCTACAATCTTGTTGTCAATCTATATAATCAAACGGGCAAGCAGGTCGTTGTCCTTATCGACGAATACGATGCACCTATGCTCACTGTACTTCATGATCCCGAACGCTTGGAACCAATGCGTACGGCGTTGCAGTCCTTCTATTCTCCGTTGAAGGATCTTGACCCTTACCTCCGTTTCGTGTTCATCACCGGCATCACGAAGTTCTCACAGCTGAGCATCTTCTCCCAGCTCAACAACCTGAGCAACATCTCCATGGATCCAGAGTATTCCGCACTCGTTGGCTTCACCCAGGAAGAGTTGGAGCGTGACTTCAAGGAGGGCATACAAGGCATAGCGGATAACAATGAACTGACCTATAGCGAGGCCCTCGAAAAACTCAAGTCGCTTTACGATGGCTATCATTTCTCCTATAAGTCCGACGGCGTTTATAATCCGTTCAGCATCCTGCAGGCCATGCGGACAAGTCATCTCGATAATTATTGGTTTGCCACGGGCACACCGAGCTTCCTGGTCAAGATGATGAAGAAATTCAAGACCAACGTTACCCAGATAGACGGCAGTAAGGTGCCGGCCACCGAATTTGATGCACCGACAGAGAACATGCGCAGCATCCTGCCACTCTTCTATCAGAGCGGATATATCACCATTAAGGATTACGATCCCCGCTCCTACCGCTATACGCTGGGTTATCCGAATGAAGAAGTGAAGGTGGGGCTGATGGATATGTTCATACCGTTCTTTGTTTCCCCCGACACGATAGAAGCCAGCAATGCCTGTTGGTACATCAGCGAGGCTTTTCTTGATGATGATGTGGATAAGGCGTTATCTGCCGCCCGCAGTTTCTTTGCCGGCATCCCTTATCAGGAGGGAACGTTGAAGGACGCGCCTCAGAGCGAGGGACATTTTACCGCCATGCTGTATGTGATGTTCTCATTTCTCAACCGATATGTATATTCTCAAGTGCGTTCAGGCAAAGGCCGCCTAGACATATTGGTCGAGACGCAGAAGACAGTTTACGTGATGGAACTGAAGATGGACGGCAGTGTAGACGAGGCTTTGCAGCAAATCGACGACAAGGGCTATGCCATTCCCTACGAGACCGGCGGCCGGCGGATTGTCAAGGTCGGTATCAACTTCAGTTCGAAGGAACGTACTATCAAGGAATGGAAAGTGAGGGCATAGAGACTCCGTTTATTGGTTTTTGTTTCATGCTTTCCGTTTGAGAGATAGTCTTCGAGGTCTTTGATACGAGTGTCCACGTGAGCCTACTTATTTCCTAAGCTAAGAATCGTTTGCTATTCCCAATATTTTTCCTAACTTTGCGTCAGAACATAAATTTGGTCGCTATGGTACGCTATCCGATAGGAATTCAGACTTTCAGTGAGATCCGCAGTAGAAACTGCCTTTATGTGGACAAGACGCAATATGTCTATGAGTTGGCAAACGACATGAAGTATGTCTTTCTTTCCCGTCCGCGCCGTTTTGGAAAGTCCTTGCTCACGAGTACCTTCGACGCCTATTTCTCTGGTCGTAAAGAGCTTTTTAAGGGGCTGGCCATTGAGAAACTGGAGACAGAATGGACGGAATATCCCGTGCTGCACTTCTCTTTGGCAACGGCAAAAAGAGGAACGGTACAAGACTTGGATGACATCATCACCATGCAGCTCGAAGACGCTGAAAGCAAATATGGAATTCAGCAGTCGGAAACAAATCTCACAAAGAGGTTTACTCGGCTTGTCAAGGACATCTATGCGAAGACAAACGCGCAAGTCGTTGTTCTTATTGATGAATACGACGCGCCAATGCTCACGGTACTTCACGACAACGAGCGCCTTGAGCAGATGCGCACCGAACTGCAGTCCTTCTATTCGCCGCTGAAGGATCTTGACCCTTATCTCCGTTTTGTGTTCATCACCGGCATCACGAAGTTCTCACAGCTGAGCATCTTCTCGCAGCTCAACAACCTGAGCAACATTTCTATGGATCCTGAGTATTCCGCACTCGTCGGCTTCACCCAGGAAGAACTGGAGCGTGACTTCAAGGAGGGCATACAAGGCATAGCGGATAACAATGAACTGACCTATAGCGAGGCCCTCGAAAAACTCAAGTCGCTTTACGACGGCTATCATTTCTCCTATAAGTCCGACGGCGTCTATAATCCATTCAGTATCCTGCAGGCCATGCGGACAAGTCATCTTGACAATTATTGGTTTGCCACGGGCACACCGAGCTTCCTGGTCAAGATGATGAAGAAGTTCAAAACCAATGTCACTCAGATAGACGGCAGTAAGGTCCCCGCCACAGAATTTGATGCCCCGACAGAGAACATGCGCAGCATCCTGCCACTCTTCTATCAGAGCGGATATATCACCATTAAGGATTACGATCCCCGCTCATACCGCTACACGCTGGGTTATCCGAATGAAGAAGTGAAGGTGGGGCTGATGGATATGTTCATACCGTTTTTCGTTTCCCCCGACACGATAGAAGCCAGCAATGCCTGTTGGTACATCAGCGAGGCTTTTCTTGATGATGATGTGGATAAGGCGTTATCAGCCGCCCGCAGTTTCTTTGCCGGCATCCCTTATCAGGAGGGAACGTTGAAGGACGCACCTCAGAGCGAGGGACACTTTACCGCCATGCTGTATGTGATGTTCTCGTTTCTCAATCGATATGTGTATTCTCAAGTGCGTTCAGGCAATGGTCGCATAGACATATTGGTCGAGACGCAGAAGACAGTTTACGTGATGGAACTGAAGATGGACGGCAGCGTTGATGAGGCTTTGCAGCAAATCGACGACAAGGGCTATGCCATTCCCTACGAGGCCGACGGCAGGCGTATAGTCAAGGTCGGCATCAACTTCAGTTCGAAGGAAAGTACTATCAAGGAGTGGAAAGTGAGGGCATAAGTGCTAGTGGCCCATAGGTAAGTGGTAGCGCATTTATTTTGGTAGCGCAAATGGTAGCGCAAAATGTCCAATCTATAGCATTCCTGAGTAGGGGCCGAAACCTGTTGAATCTCTTAATAATTTCAATTTGAATGAGTAAAATCGATTGGCTTACAGTGACTTACGATAGCTAAACCTTCTGATTCTAAAAATAAAAAAGGAATTCTCTGTAGCGAGAATTCCTTTAAAGGTGACCCGCATGGGGCTCGAACCCATGACCCTAACATTAAAAGTGTTATGCTCTACCAACTGAGCTAGCGGGTCAAACCACTTATCTCTTTCGAATAAGCGAGTGCAAAATTACACATTATTTTCGAAACTGCCAAATTATTCGGTCTTTTTTTCACTATTCGGTCAATGACGGTCTTTGAGGACGGAAAAGAACAAGCCCGCCAACTGGCGGTTGTTGCGCCGGTTGGCGGGCTGTGGCTCTAAAGTAACTCAAGTTTCTGAAGTAGATTGGAGTTAGAGAATTCAAAGAAGTGAGTCCACTTCGCTCCAAAAGCCTTCTTGTTAGGCTGATAGGTTTCAAATCATAACATTTTTGAGGTAGGGGCCTCAAAAAACGGACTTTTTAAAGGGGACTCAAGAAGTTAAAGAAGTTAGAGACATTAGTTTTGCGTATCCGCCTCGATATTGGTGTGACAAATGTCTTTAACTTCTAAGCGAGCCTGGGAGCGATAACTTCTTTGACTTCTTTAACTTCCTCAAGTTTCGAAAGTTGCAAACTTCCGAAACTTGAAAAAATAATCTGTCGGCTTCTCATCGGTTGGCGGACCGTGATTCTATGGTTTATTTGTCAGTCTCCGCTTCTGGCTTATCGGATTCTATAGCCTTCTCGGTCTGCAGTGTGGCCTCTTTCTCCTTGGTGACGTAGCGTTGCCAATAGGCCATGATGAGCGTGGTGAGGGGAAGGGCAATGATCAGGCCGATGAAGCCGAGCAGGGCGCCCCACACCGACAACGAGAGCAACAGTATGGCGGGGTTCAGTCCCATGGCCTTACCCATGATCTTCGGCGTGACAATCATATCGGTGATCACCTGAATGATGCAGAACAAGGCGATGACCATACCGAAGACCAGCAGGAAACTCTGGCCGGTGCTGGCCGCCTTGAGCATGGCCAGGAAAGCGCAGGGAATGAGCGCAAAGGTGTGGAGATAGGGCACAAGGTCGAGCAGGCCGATGAGGATGCCCATGCCGATGGCCATGGGGAAGTCGATGATGGAGAATCCAATGCAGAACATGATGCCCATGCACAGGGCCACAAGTCCCTGACCACGAATGTAGTTGTTGAGCTCGCGGGCCACGTCCTTGCTCAGGTCGCGCCAGAACGGACGTTGCTTCATGGGGAAGATTCTAATCCAGTTCTCGGTGAGATACTCATAGTCGAGCAGGATGAAGAACATATATAATAAGGTGATCATCGACGCCACGATGCTGATGACGATGTTGGCTGTCTGTCCGAGGAAGGCGAAAAGTTTGGGCATGGCCGTCTTCAGCGCGTCGGTGAAGTCCTTGCTCTGCAGGAATCTTTCGATGGCCCTCTGATTGTTGGTCACCCAGTCGCGAACGACGCCTTGTATGCTGTTGTGGGTCTGGCCGTTCACCCATTTCGACAGAATGTCGGACAATGTGGAGAACTGTTCTATCATGGGCGGGACGATGAGATAGATGACTCCCGCGATGACAGCGAAGACCACAATCATGGTGATGATGATGGCCACGGCCCTTACCTTCACGTGCAGTTTGTTCTGTACGAAAATCACGAGAGGGTAGAGGAGATAGGCCAAAAACCATGCGATGAAGAAAGGCAGAAGCACACTGCTGAGATAGTTGACCACATAAAGAACGACCAATATCAGCAGAGCCGTACCGGTCCATCTGATGAACTTGTCGAAGGTAATCTCTTTGTTGTTTGTCATAAGCGATTATTTATCAATAGCTTGTCCGCGTTCCTTCTTCAATGCTTTCTGAAAGCAGTCGCGGCAAAGCGGTTCGTATTCCTGTTGTTCGCCGAGCATGACGCGCCGGTCATCCTTCACGAGTCGGTGGCTCACGTAGGCCAGCGCACCGCATTTCACGCAGATGGCATGCACCTTCGTCACTTCGTCGGCTACGGCCAGCAGGTTGGGAATCGGTCCGAAAGGCCGCCCTTGATAATCCATGTCCAGTCCGGCCACGATGACGCGGATGCCGGAGTTGGCCAATTGGTTGCAGACATCCACGAGACCGTTGTCGAAGAACTGCGCCTCGTCGATTCCCACCACGTCGATGTCGGCGGCGAGTAGCAGTATGGCCGCAGAGGAATCGATGGGTGTAGAGCGGATAGAGTTCTGATCGTGGCTCACGACATCCTCGTCGGAATAGCGCGTGTCTATTGTCGGCTTGAAGATTTCCACTCTCTGCCGCGCGAACTTAGCTCTCTTTAGCCGTCGGATGAGTTCTTCGGTCTTGCCGGAGAACATACTGCCACAAATCACCTCGATTCTTCCTTGGCGATGCTTCTCGCCTTCTAAATTTTCCATCATAACGCTGCAAAGTTAGTGCAAATCGAGAGAAGAACAAAACAAACTCGTTTGTTTTTTCTTCCGAGATGCAGCCTAACTTATCCAAAGTTAGTGCAAATCGAGAGGAATACAAAATAAAAATGTGTTTTTATTTTTATTCTCGAGATGCAGCCTAACGAATAATAGACCCACCCCCAACCCCTCCTGGACCCACCCCTCAGTCCCCTCCCTACAGAGGGAGGGGAAGAGGACATCACCGGAAAGTTAATTTAGGAATGCCGCCGCTCCTATCACGTCGAAGGGAGATTAGACCAAATCAACCAGCCCAGAAAGGGCTGACTCTCAGTAACCCCAGTCAAGCGACGATAGGAGTGCAGACTGGGGATAGCTAGGCCCCCTCCCGCACTGGACTCAGTGCCCCGAAGGCGGCACATCAGCACGTAGTGCGCAGATAGGAGAGGTCCCCCACACAGCCCCTTCCTATGAGGGGAGATAAATCTGATGCAAAGCGGCGTCGGCTGACAACTGAAATGTCTGCACCTGTTGTGCTACAAAATGCTTGCCGACGATTCGTGACGGTCGTCGCGTTTGTTCGTGACAGTTGTCACGTTTGTTCGTGACGGTTGTCACGTTTGTTCGCTTCCTATGTTTTCTGACAAGGATTTTACCGAAAATCTTTCAATGTTTCATATTATTTAACACATAGTGATATTATGTTTACAAATGTACGTTG
>ONYS01000062.1 GCA_900322095.1 uncultured Prevotella sp. | reverse complement strand
TATCAAAATCAATAGCCCAAGAAAAACCACATTGGTGATTTTTTTTCTTGGGCTAGGAAAGTAAAGTCAAAGCCTTGATTGGGTTTTGTTACAGCCTCTCTGTAGGGAGGGGCCGGGGGTGGGTCTTCTCTTTCTTTCTTGGTCGCCAGGAATGACGACCCTCCTACCATGCGGACTTCCTACGTTTACCCTCCGATGTTCGCTCCCCTCCCTCCGTAGGGAGGGGTCGGGGGGGGCTTCTCTTTCTTTCTTGGCCGTCAGGAATGACGGCCCTCCTACCATGCGGACTTCCTCCGTTAACCTTCCGATATTCGCTCCCCTCCCTTCGCAGGGAGGGGTTGGGGGTGGGTCTTATATTTAACCTCAAAAATATTGTAGGTGCAGAACAGTAGATTGGAAATAATTCGTTATCTTTGCCATAATAAAACTTTCAGCTATGAAATCCATCAACAACAGAAAAAGTATCCGCAAATATTCCAACCGCGAAGTTTCCAACGAGTTGCTGAACCGTCTGCTCAGCGAGGCAGAGCGTACGCCCACTATGGGCAACCTGCAACTCTACAGCGTTGTAGTAACACGCAAGAAGGAGATGAAGGAGGCACTTGCACCAGCCCACTTCAACCAACCTATGATCACCGACGCGCCTGTGGTGCTGACCTTCTGTGCCGACTTCCGCCGCACTACCGTCTGGGCCAACAACCGCAATGCCGACCCAGGATACGACAATTTTTTGAGTTTTATCAATGCCGCCACCGACGCCCTACTCTACACTCAGACCTTCTGCAACCTTGCCGAAAAGGAGGGCTTGGGCACATGCTTCCTCGGCACCACGGTCTATCAGCCACAGACCATCATCGACATTCTTCATCTGCCCCAACTCGTATTCCCCGTTGCCACCATCACGCTTGGTTGGCCCGGCGAGGATCCTGCACAGTCCGACCGTCTGCCTCTCTCAGCCATCGTTCATGAGGAGACCTTCGACGACTACACTACCGAGAAAATCAACAAGTTTTATAAGGAGAAGGAAGCATTGCCTGAGAACAAGCATTTCGTGGAGGTCAACCACAAGCAGACGCTGGCCCAGGTGTTCACCGACTGCCGCTACACCCGTAAAGACAATGAGGCTATGTCGGCCGGCTTAATCGAGGCACTGAAAAAACAAGGATTCCTGAAATAATTTTAGAATCCGGAAAAGAAAATAATGGAGAAAGAACGTCCGCGCCCTTCCTCCATTATTATATATAGGTATAGGATAAGTCTTGACTATTTATTGTGGACCAGCACGATGGCCCGCCATTCGCCGTCGCTATAGCGCTTCACCTCCGTCAGTCCCAAGACCGAAGCTTTGGTGATCAGAGGCTGGATGTCGGCCTCGAAGAAACCACTGATGATGAGATTTCCACCGATGCTGAGCACTTTGTCGAAGCTCTCCATGTCCTGAAGCAGGATGTTGCGGTTGATATTGGCCAGCACAACATCAAACATGCCGTTGATATGGGAGAGAATATGGGCATCGCCTTCGTATACCTCTATATTATCTACACCGTTGATCTCAGCGTTGTGCTTTGTATTCTTCACGCTCCACTCGTCGATATCGTAGGCCACCACTTCCCGAGCCCCCAATTTGGAAGCCGCGATGCTGAGAATTCCTGTGCCGCATCCGCAATCGAGCACACGCTTGCCCTCGGGAGAAAGTTCGATGAGGGCCTTCAGGATCATGCGCGTGGTCTCATGGGTTCCGGTTCCGAAAGCGTTGTGGGCCTCTATACCTATCTTAATAGGAGTAGTCATCTGCTGCAGATCCTCATCCGTAGTATGAGCCTTGTCGTAGATGATCATCTGGTCACCAATCTCAATGGGCGCAAAGCCAATCTGTTCCCAAGTGGCATTCCAATTCTCGTCAGCCACATCATCGACGGTGAAGCTCACCGAGCAGCCTTCTATCTCTGCTTCCTTCAGTTTCTCAGCCAAGAGTTCCTTGTCGAAAAGCCGGTCCTGGATATAACCTTTGCAACCATCGTCAGTATCCTCGAATGCCTCGAATCCGGCCTCGCCTGCTGCGGCGTCTACAAGGTCGCGCATGATGGGCAGTTGGTCGGCTGAAGCAACGCTGATATTGAATTGTACAACTTTATATTTCATGCCTTTTATAATTTTAACTGCAAAATTAAAAAAAATAGGGAAAATCCTACCATGGATTAGGGAAAATCCGTAATTTTGCAATACAATTACGTTTAACTTTGTAACGTGAATCATAGAATTAAAGAATAAAGGAGTAAAGATATGAAAAAGCTTTTATTAGTCTTATCAATCGCCGGCCTGTCATTTCAATGGGCAGCAGCCCAAGACGATGATTTGTATTTCACTCCAACGAAGGATCCCGAGCCAACGGTAAAGGGCCCAGTGGATTACAATCAGGCTTACGGCAATAAAGTATACCGCAACGTTGACGAATACAATCGTGCAGGAAAATACCGCAGTCAATATCAGAAGATCAATGGCTCGGCCAACGACATCGTCACTCTCGATGGCGTTCCTGCCGACACGAGCTATGTAGATACTATCTTCTATGGTCCTGAAGCCTCATGGGGCAGATACTACGACGACGTAGACAACGACTTCCGCTACAGCCGCATGCTGGACTTCGACTGGTGGGGATGGCCCAACTATTGGAGCTACAACTACATGTACTCGCCTTATTACTGGGCTTATGACTACAATGGCTGGTATGGTCCCTGGGGCGGTTATTGGGATTGGGGCTGGCCTTACTACGGCTTCTATCCCCGCTGGGGCTTCTACGACCGTTATGGTTGGGGATGGCCCTACTACTATGACTATTATGGCTGGTATCCCTACGGCGGCTATGCCTATTGGGGCGGCCCGGGCAGATACAACGATGGTGGCGGCAACTTCCGCTATGGAACCACGGGCACTCGCAACCACGGCGGATGGTCCGGTCGTGCTACGGCCTCCTCTACGACACGCAGCGGTCAGTCGCGCAGTGGCAACTTCTCTGGATGGCGTGGTCGCTCAAGCGAGAGCAGCAACTCATCGTTCAGTGGCTCCCGTTCAGTCTCACCCCGTCGCAACTCCAGTACATTCGGCAACAGCGGCTTCAGCGGCGGCTCTCGTGGCGGCAGCTTCGGCGGTGGCGGCTTCAGCGGTGGTTCACGCGGTGGCGGCTTCAGTGGCGGCGGCGGCTCACGCGGCGGTGGTGTCAGCATGGGCGGACGCAGATAATCTCACGGTTGAAACAGTAAAAACTATAATTGATTATGAAAAAGACTTATATTATATTGGCAGCATCGCTCATGGCCTCTATGTCGGTAGCGGCACAGGAGACCTACGAGAATGCAAAAATATCGCAGAAAGACTTGAACGGTACCGCCCGCTACGTGGGTATGGGCGGTGCGCTCGAAGCTTTGGGTGCTGATCTGACGACAATAGGCACCAACCCTGCCGGCATCGGTCTCTACAAGCACTCGGTAGCCAGCGTATCGGCAGGCCTCGTGAGCCAGGGCGACGGTCATGACTTCACCAACGGCCATACCACCAATGCATCCTTCGACCAGGGCGGCTTTGTATGGTCTACGCGTTCCGGAAGAAGGAGCTTCCTCAACTTCGGCTTCAACTATACCAAGAGCCGTAATATGGACTACATTCTCTCGGCAGCCAACAGCGTACGTGGCGGTTCGATGAGCAAGCATTCGTATATCAAGAACATGCTGGGCTCGGTGGAGAACGGCGGCTTCACGATCGACAAGAACGAGCAAGGCGAATATATCGGCTATGAGGATGCTAAAAGCACCTACACAGCCCCCAACTTCACCCAGCTGGACTACCTGTTGTGGAACGCATTCATCGTAGACCCCAACAACCAGACAGCCGGCTACAATGAGGCCAACCAATACACCTTCGACAGAGCCCATACGGGCTACATCGGCGAATACGACTTCAACATCAGCGGCAATATCAACGACCGCGTGTTCCTCGGACTCACCTTCGGCCTGTATGACGTTCACTACAAAGGCAACAGCACCTACGTTGAGAATCTGATCGACGCTCAGGGAGCCGGCGTAGGCACACTGACGCTGAACGACAACCGCAAAATCACGGGCTCAGGCTTCGACGTGAAGTTCGGTGCCATCTTCCGTCCCATCGAGAATTCACCCTTCCGCTTTGGTATCTATGTCCACACTCCGACATGGTATGACTTGACAACCTCCAACTACACCACGCTGCTGAACGGCACTCAGTTGGGCGGCTACGATCAGGGACACAGCAACGAGAGCTACGACTTCAAGATCTTCACCCCCTGGCGCTTCGGCTTCAGCCTCGGCCACACGGTAGGCAACTATCTGGCCCTGGGTGCTACCTACGAGTATGCCGACTATTCCACGATCAAGAGCCGCATCAATACCGACGAGTATTACGACTACTGGTCTGACACATGGAACACGTCGAGCAGAAACGACCGCGTCATGAACGACCACACCGACCGCACGCTGAAAGGCGTCAGCACTTTGAAGCTCGGTGCTGAGTACAAACCCATCAAAGACCTCGCTGTCCGCATCGGTTACAACTATGTGTCCAGTCTCTACAACAAGAGCGGCTACAAGGACAACACCCTTCCTTCCGACGGAAGCTACTATGCCTCTACCGATGACTACGTGAACTGGAAGGACATGAACAGATTCACCTGCGGCTTGGGCTATGCGCTTGGCAAGTTCAATCTTGACTTCGCCTATCAGTACTCTACGCAGAAAGGCGACTTCTATCCATACGCTCCGCTGTCGGCAACGGTCACTGACAATGGTACGACCTACAGCGAAAGCAACACGACCAGCGCCACGAGCGTGAAGAACAACCGCCATCAGCTGCTCTTTACATTGAGTTATCACTTCTGATTTCATACTGATTACAATATGTCATCCGTTTCCTGGCAGCAGGAAACGGATTTTTTATTTTTCTGCGCCCTTTGCAACTTTTGTTCGTTGAGTTGATGGGTATATAAAATTATTTTGTTACTTTTGTCGCCAAGTTTGGGTATGGCCGCAGTAGTAATGTGGATATCCAGACAATAACCAACAAAAACGATAAGGCATGAAGGTATTGAAATTCGGTGGAACATCTGTAGGTTCCGTAAAAAGTATTTTAAGTGTAAAACAGATTGTAGAAAAGGAAGCCAAGCGACAGCCCGTCATTGTCGTTGTATCGGCTTTGGGCGGCATCACCGACCAGCTTCTGCGCACAGCCAAGATGGCTTGCAGCGGCGACGAAGGTTGGAAAGCATCATACCAGCAGATGGTAGAGCGCCACCACTCCATGATAGACACGATTTTCCAGGACCCAGTAGATAAGATAGAACTGTTCAACCAGACCGACTCTCTCTTGGAGCAGCTGCGGTCGATATTCTTTGGCGTGAATCTCATTCAGGACTTGAGCCAAAGAACAGAGGACGTCATCGTCAGCTATGGCGAACGGCTCTCTTCGCGCATCGTTGCCCGTCTCATTCAGGGCAGCAAATGGTTCGATCCCTTCACCTTCATCAAGACAACAGACTTCGGCAATAAGCACGTGCTCGACTCCGACGTTACCTACGACCTGGTGCGCCAGACGTTCAAGGATGCTCCACGCATTGCCGTCGTTCCCGGCTTCATCGCCACCGACCAGCGCTCAGGCGAGATCACCAACCTCGGTCGCGGCGGAAGCGACTATACGGCTTCCATCATCGCTGCGGCCCTCAACGCCGAGGTTTTGGAAATCTGGACCGACGTCGACGGATTCATGACCGCCGACCCGAAAGTCATCAAGACCGCCTACACCATCAACGAGCTCAGCTACGTGGAGGCCATGGAGCTCTGCAACTTTGGCGCCAAAGTGATTTATCCTCCAACGATTTATCCCGTCTGTATCCGCCATATTCCCATCAGCGTACGCAACACCTTCAACCCATCGAGCAAGGGCACTATTATAAAGGATGAGATCGAGAACGACCAGAAGCCCATCAAGGGTATCTCCTCCATCAAGGGCACATCGCTCATCACGGTGTCGGGTCTGTCGATGGTGGGTGTGATCGGTGTCAACCACCGCATCTTCTCCACCCTGGCCAAGGAGGGCGTCAGCGTGTTCCTCGTTGCCCAGGCCTCATCAGAGAACTCCACCTCCATCGGTGTGCAAGACACGGACGCCGAAAAGGCTGTGGACGTGCTCAACAAGGAATTCGCCCAGGAAATCGAAGATGGCAGAATGTTCCCCATGCACGCCGAAAGCGGACTGGCCACCATCGGCATCGTAGGTGAGAACATGAAGCATACCCCCGGTATTGCCGGCAAGCTGTTCGGTGTATTGGGACGTTCGGGCATCTCGGTCATTGCCTGTGCACAGGGCGCCTCTGAGACCAACATATCCTTTGTCATCCAAAGCAAGTATCTCAGAAAGGCTCTCAACGTCATCCACGATTCCTTCTTCCTATCAGAATATAAGGTTCTCAACCTCTTCATCTGCGGCGTAGGCACCGTGGGCGGAAAGCTCATCGAACAGATACGTCAGCAGTACGACCGGCTGAAAGAGACCTCGCGGCTGAAGCTCAACGTCGTGGGCATCGCCTCTTCTCGTCATGCCATCTACGACAGAGACGGACTCGACCTGAGCGATTACCGCAGACTGCTCAACGAGTCGGAAGAGAGCAATTCCCAGAAGCTGCACGATGCCGTAATAGGAATGAATATCTTCAACTCGGTGTTCGTCGACTGTACAGCCTCGAAAGAGATCTCCAACCTATATCAGGATTTCCTCGAGCACAATATCAGCGTCATTGCTGCCAACAAACTTGCGGCCAGTTCCGACTATGAGGATTATATCAAACTGAAGCGCACCGCCATCGCACGAGGCGTGAAGTTCCGCTTCGAGACCAACGTTGGCGCGGGCCTGCCCATCATCGGAACAATCAACGACCTGCTCAATTCTGGCGACCGCGTGCTGAAGATTGAGGCAGTGCTGAGCGGCACGCTCAACTTCATCTTCAATGAGATCAGCGCCGATGTGCCTTTCTCCGAGACGGTCCGCCGCGCAAAGGAACAAGGCTACAGCGAACCCGACCCACGCATAGACCTCAGCGGAACCGACGTTATCCGCAAGCTCGTCATCTTGACGCGCGAGTCTGGCTACCGCATCGAACAGAGCGACGTGGAGAAAGACCTCTTCGTTCCCGACGACTACTTCAAGGGCTCTGTCGAGGACTTCTGGAAGCGCCTGCCACTACTCGACGCAGGATTTGAGGAGAGGAGAAAGAAGATTGAATCCGAAGGCAAGCGGTGGCGCTTCGTTGCAGAAATGGAAGCCGGCAAGGCCAAGGTGAGCCTGAAGGCCGTAGACCGCACAAGTCCTTTCTACAATCTCGAGGGGAGCAACAACGTTGTCCTGCTCACCACTGAGCGCTACAAAGAATATCCCATGCAGATTCAGGGTTACGGTGCCGGTGCAGATGTCACGGCCGCCGGCGTACTGGCAAACATAATGAGCATCGCCAATATCTAACACAGTAAGCTTATGAAACACATCATCATCCTGGGCGACGGTATGGCCGACCACGCTGTGGAGCGCTTGGGCGGCAAGACCCTGCTGCAATACGCCCATACACCCAATATGGATTATCTGGCCGAGGAAGGCTGCTGCGGCAGACTCCTCACCATTCCCGACGGATTCCAACCCGGTTCGGAAGTGGCCAATTCTACTATTCTCGGCTACGATCAGAACAAAGTATACGAAGGCCGTGGACCTCTGGAGGCTGCCAGCATTGGCTATGAGATGCGTCCCGAAGACCTGGCTCTCAGATGTAATATCATTGAGCTTGAAGATGGCGTCATCAAGAATCACCACGGCGGTCATCTGAAGACCGAAGAAGGCGACATGCTCATCCGATTCCTCAACGACAAGTTGGCGGCGCCCATCAATCAGGAAATCAAGAACCTGTACGGTATTGACGACTGCGTACGCTTCATCACGGGCATACAATACCGCCATCTGCTGATCATCCGCGGTGGAAACAAGCACATCGTCTGCGCGCCTCCCCACGATCATCCCAATGAGGAATGGAGACAGTTGCTCGTAAAAGCCGAGACGAATTCGGATGATTCCGACGAGACTCATAAGCTCACGGGCGAACAGACAGCCGAACTCATCAACCAGCTGATTCTGCGCAGTCAGGAACTGCTGTCATCCCATCCTTTCAATGCCAACCGAAAGAACAAGGCCAACAGTATCTGGCCCTGGAGCGGCGGCTACCGGCCGTCGATGAAGACGCTCATGGAGAAATATCCTCAGATCAAGTCGGGCAGTTGTATCTCAGCCGTCGACCTGATTCGCGGCATCGGTCATTATGCGGGACTCGACATCGTGAAGGTTCCCGGCGCAACAGGTTTGGCCAATACCAACTATGAAGGCAAGGCCCAGGCTGCTATCGACGCGTTGAAGCGGCAGGATTTCGTTTTTCTGCATTTGGAAGCCAGCGATGAGGCCGGCCACGACGGCGACTTGCAGCTCAAGCTCAAGACCATCGAGAATCTCGACAGCCGCATAGTAGGACCAATCTTCAACGAAGTCAACCGATGGGAAGAGCCCGTATGCATAGCTGTTTTGCCCGATCATCCCACGCCCGTCGAGGTGCGCACCCACGTAAAGGAACCCGTGCCCTTCCTGATTTGGTATAAAGGCATCATCCCCGACGAGGTGACGAGATTCGACGAAGTGAGCTGCGTCAGCGGCAGTTATGGTATGCTCTACCTCACAGAGTTTATGGATGAACTGATGAAAATAGAATAAAGAAAGGAGCATTAGCGATGAGATACTACAGCACCAAACACGAAAGTCCCGAGGTTTCCCTGCAGGAAGCGGTCGTCAAGGGATTGGCGCCCGACAATGGACTGTACATGCCGGAGCGATTCGACAAATTGCCGGAGTCTTATTTCGACGGCATCAGCAATATGAGTTTTCAGGAGTTGTCTTATCAGGTGGCACTTCGTCTCTTCGGTGAGGACATTCCCGAAGCCGAATTACGCCAGATCGTCTACGACACGCTACAATTCCCAACGCCCGTAGTGGAAGTAGAGAAAGACATCTATGCGCTCGAACTCTTCCATGGTCCCACGTTGGCTTTCAAGGATGTCGGCGCCCGTTTCATGGCCCGCATGCTCCGCCATTTCATCAGCGGCGAAGGCACAGTAAACGTTCTCGTGGCCACGAGTGGCGATACGGGATCGGCTGTTGCCAATGGTTTTCTTGGTGTAGACGGTATCAATGTCTACGTGCTCTATCCCAAGGGGAAGGTGAGCCGCATCCAGGAGAGTCAGTTCACCACGCTGGGCCACAACATCACCGCCATCGAAGTAGACGGTGTGTTCGACGACTGTCAGGCTCTGGTGAAGCAGGCTTTCCTCGACAAGCAACTCAATGAGCACATGCGCCTGACCAGCGCCAACAGCATCAACGTGGCCCGACTCTTGCCGCAGGCTTTCTATTATTTCAACGCCTACGAACAGCTCAAGCAGAAGCTCGAGGCCGAAGGAAAGCAACTCGTGTTCTGCACGCCCAGCGGAAACTTCGGCAACATCACCGCAGGACTCATTGCCAAGCGCATGGGACTTCCCGTGAAGCGCTTCATCGCGGCCAACAACGCCAACGATGTCTTCTATCAATATCTCCAGACTGGGGAGTATCATCCCATGGCCAGCAAACAAACCCTGGCCAATGCCATGGACGTGGGCAATCCGAGCAACTTCGTGCGCATCCTCGACCTCTACAACAACAGCTGGGAGCGCATCAAAGCCGAGATCAGCGGCGCCACCTACTCCGACGACATGATTCGCACAACGATGCGCGAATGCTATAAAACCAACGGCTACACACTCGATCCTCACGGAGCCTGCGGATTCCAGGCCTTGAAAGAACAGCTGAAAGACAACGAGATTGGCGTCTTCCTAGAGACAGCCCATCCCGCCAAGTTCAAGGAGAAGGTTGACGCCATCATCGGCTGCGACACAGCCATCCCTGACCGACTGGCTGCCTTCATGAAAGGGAAAAAAGAATCTGTGCCCATGCGGAATGATTTCAACGAATTCAAGAATTTTCTTTTAAATAGATAGAAGTTTTTTCGGGAGTGGAAGTTTAGCGTCTTACACTTCAGACAGACGACAATGCAATAACTTCCGCTCCCGAATAAACACAAAGACAACAATGGAAGAAGTAACTTTTCATCATAGATTCCCCATACAACTGAGGTTTTTCGACGCCGACCAATTCGGTCACGTCAACAATTCCATCTTTTTCCAATACTACGATACGGCAAAGATGGACTATCTCCATCAGGCCTGTCCCGACATGTCGGTCCACTATGCAATTGTAGTCGTCCATATCGAGGCTGATTTTCTTTCTCAGGTGCATACCGACGACCACGTGGAGGTGCAGACAGCCGTCACCCACATCGGCAACAAGAGTTTCACGCTGCTGCAGCGCCTTGTGGACTCCGACAGCGGCGAAGTGAAATGCGTCGGCAAGACCATCATGGTGGCCTACGATCTGGAGAAAAACGAGTCGGCCTTGATTCCACAGGAATGGATCGACGGAATGAACCGGTTTGAGGGCAGAGACTTGAGAACTACTGAATGAATGTTATTTTTTGGAGCATTGTAGGCAGTATCTGAAAAAAAATATGTAAGTTTGCACGAGATTAGCAAAAAACATACGGAAGAATCAAGACCAATCATAATGAAAAAGTTCGCATTATTATTAATAATTACGATGGTAACAAGCCTCACGGCCTTCTCTCAAACCGTAAAAGAGCATCCTTGTTACCTGTTCGGTTTTGCCGCATCGTTCAACGACTCAACAGTGTACATCACCGACATTCAGCATCTCGACAGTACCTATCTATACAATCACGACATGTTTCTCTACGGTCGTGACGGCTATGCCGTGCAACTGAAAGAGTACCTGAAAAGAGTGGGCGTTTCTACTCCCACTGCAACCATCTTCTTCTCCGACAAGAAAAAAGATATAGAGAAGAGGTATCTCAAACTGAAGAACCGCTACTCGAAAGACGGGTCATACAATTTCAAATATCTCACCGCGCAGGACTTCCAGTTCACCTTTGAGAAGCCCGACGAGAGTCTTTACAACGTGAAAGAAACAAAGCCTAAAAAGAAGAAATGACAACGCCGACAGCACATTACTTCCGGATAGCAGGACTGTATGTCAAAATCAATATCCTGCCTTCAAAACTGAACTCTGTCAGCCTTATTCCCTCTTTCCGTCCTTTTGTCAGCAAGGAAGTAGCCGACAGCGAACTCTTCTTTCAGCTAGACATCGATGACAATTTGCATCCCGTTCCCCAGGAGCAGCGGTCGCTCATCAGAGACTTCGACTCCGGCAACGGCAACATCATCGTCTACCAGCTCTCCGACGGCGGCTATCAGTATGTCATCAAGGACATCAATGGCTATAGCTGCGCCCTGTTTATCGCCAACAAAGATTTCGACCATTGCCACTGCGCGCTCAACGGCAATTACGACATGCGTTCGTTCGGACTGAACTCCGTGCTGATGCTTGCTTTTGCCTTTGCTGGAGCCCGGCGCAACGTGCTGCTCGTTCATGCCTCGCTTGTGCGCCATCGCGGCTGGGGCTATCCTTTCATCGCCAAGAGCGGCACCGGGAAAAGCACGCAGGTGAGCTCATGGCTGCGCTACATTCCCGACTGTGACTTGATGAACGACGACAATCCCATCATCCGCATTCTCGACGACGGAAAGCCTTATATCTACGGTAGTCCCTGGAGCGGCAAGACGCCCTGCTACCGCGATGTGATGGCGCCATTGGGAGCCGTGACGCGTATTGACCGGGCTGAGCGAAACTGGGTAGAGAAGCTGAAGCCCATCGAGGCTTTCACCTCCTTCCTGCCCTCTTGCTCCTCGATGAAATGGGACATCGACATCTATAGAAAAATCTGCAACACCGTGACCCGTGTGGTAGAGACCGTACCCATCTACACGCTCCATTGCCTTCCCGACAAGGAAGCCGCAATCATCTGCAACCGCACGATAGCAAGGCCTGCCATTGAGAATGAGACGAAAATTCGCTTGAAATGAAAGAAATCAGTTTCAGTAACGCCATCCTTCTGCCCGAAATCGTCAGGTTGATCAACGAAGGCCACACGGTCACTTTGCGGCTGAAAGGCTTCTCAATGCGGCCTTTTCTGGAAGACGGCCGCGACAAGGCTCTGCTCACCCTGCCGAAGAATCCCAAGTTGGGCGACCCCGTACTGGCAGAGAACTTTCCCGGACACTACGTGCTCCATCGCATCGTGAAGATAGAAGGAGACCAAGTGACGCTTCTGGGCGACGGCAATCTGGCCTGCGAGCATTGTCAACTGAAGGATATCAAGGCCGCCGTAATAGGCTTCTATCGCAAGGGGCGTGAGACGATGGACTTGACAACCGGACGAAAGTGGCGCGTCTATTCGGCCATCTGGACAAGACTCTACCCCATCCGTCGCTATCTGCTCGCAGCCTACCGCCGAATCTGGATTCCCATATTCGGACCAGTATAAAATCAAGTTATGCTAATATTGCCAAGTCTCTTTCTCTGAAAAAAAAGTCAAGGGCAACAGCAAATATTATCACAATCAGAATAAAAACATAAAAAATAATGAAAGCAAAAAAAGGTTTCAATCTCCGCGAAATCTGCGGCGAACACATTCTAATCGCTGAAGGAAAAGAGAACATCGACTTCACCAAGATCATCAGTATGAACGAGAGTGCCGCCTATCTGTGGAATAAGCTCCAGGATAAGGACTTCACCACCGAAGACATGGCCAAACTGCTCACCGAGGAATATGAGGTGGACCAAGCCACGGCCTTGCAGGACGCCGAAAAGCTCGCAAAGACTTGGGTTGAGGCCGGCATCTGTGAGGGCTAACCCCTACCCTCAGCGCAGTCGGCGATAGAAAGTGTCAAGGCTTTTGCGGGGATACCCATGGCGCTCCAACTCACGCAGGTTGTCGAGCGCTTCCTCACGCTTTCCCAACTCGATGCGAACGTCAATAAGATTGATGAGATAATCCGGCGAGTTGTGGTCGCGCTTCCAAGCCTGCTCATAGTCGTCTTCGGCAAGTTCCAGACTGCCGCGCTCCTTCTCCATACCGCCTCTCACGGCATAGGCCACGGCACTGTCGGGATAGGCATCCACAAGACGGTTGATACCGTCGAGGGCTTCCGTATAGTGGTGGTCCTTCTGATTGAGAAGTGCCAGACCGAGGGCAGCATTGAAGTCGCCCGGAACCAGAGTCAACAGATTCTGATAGTCGAGACGGGCAAAATTGTAGCGTCCCAACCGCTCGTTGGCATAGGCCCGGAAGAACAGAGCCGAGACATTGTCGGGATGGCGGCGCAACACGACGTCGTACTCATCCTTGGCATACTGCCACTCCATCAGCTGCATATTCCATCCTGCCTTCTTCAGTCTTAGATCTACCGAATCAGGATATTCTTCCATCAGCGCTTTGGCTTGAGCGAGCGAATCTCGGAGCGGATTCTTCTGGGCCGCAACCGAAGTGACAACGCATAAAGCGATAAGTGTTACCCATATTTTTTTCATGTGAGCAAAGGTAACAATAATAATATGCGATGGAAGGAAACAGTTCAAGATTTATAATTTTTTATCGAAAAGAGATTCCCTTTAAGAAAAGTCGTCAATCCGCAGTTTCAGCAGTCCCGCGGGCACACGAATCTCAACAATGTCGCCTTTCTTCCGGTTCATCAGCGCCTTGGCAATCGGTGATTTAACAGAGATTTTTCCTTCCTTGAGACTTGCCTCGTGGGGGCTGACGATGGTATAGGTCATCTTGGCCTGATTGCCCATATTGGTAAGAGCCACCTTCGAGAGCAACTGCACGGTGTCTGAAGGAAGCGTAGAATGGTCGAGCACCCTGGCGTTGGCAAGGATGTTCTGCTTGAAGCGTATCGTTCCCAAGAGCCGGGACTGTTCGCGCTTTGCGGCATGATACTCGAAATTCTCACTGAGATCACCCTTGTCACGGGCCTCAGCGACAGCGTTGATCACCCTGGGCAATTCAACTTTTATCAATTCATTAAGTTCGGCTACGAGTTTGTCGTAACCTTCCTGCGACATAAATTCCATTGTTAATGCTTTTCTTGTTCCAACCTTTCTGTAGGCCGACTTCGCTTCTTGTAGCTGCAGCGGAGAGACTACCTTTTCGGCCTGAGGAATTTTCAAGGTGCAAAGTTACGAATATTTTTGAAATTGGAGAGCAAAACCAGCTGTATCTTTTCATCACCTAAAATTCTCTTAGACTTTGTCAGAATCAGCACCTACGGGCTACTGTCGTTCTCTTTCCGACTATACCAATTCCTAATGCTCACGGAAGAAAGACGGTTACTTCATGTTGTATTCAGTTTTCTCGATAAATCGCATCCGTTTCCTCGGTGTTTCAAGTCTGTTTTCACGGTATATCGCGTCTGTTTTCAAGATGTCTCTGACAAATGTCACGAAACAACGTGACAGTTGTCACCGACGAACGTGACATATGTCACGAACGAACGCGACAGTTGTCACAAACAAACGCTTCCTATGTTTTCTGACAAGGATTTTACCGAAAATCTTTCAATGTTTCATATTATTTAACACATAGTGATATTATGTTTACA
>ONYS01000006.1 GCA_900322095.1 uncultured Prevotella sp. | reverse complement strand
AACTGGTGGTCAGATAGACTTACTTATTGACAGGAATGATAAGACTGTAAGCGTGTGTGAAATGAAATATTCAAGCGGAGAATACGAGATAACAAAAGCCTATGCCAGCCATGTTGAGCAAAGGCTCCGTACATTTAGGAAGGTCACATCCACCAAGAAGTCTTTTTCAATAGTTTACGTAACGCCTTTCGGACTTCATAACAATATGTACGCAAGGAAGGTAAATAAACAGATAACAGCAGATGATCTATTCAGAAAAGTGTAAATTGTCTCCGAGAAACCTCACTAAATCAGCGTACTTTTGCAATGTGATTCAGAAGCAGACGATGCCGGTATCACGCCATTCCTGTGAAGAACCTTATTTTTTACATTGCTTCATCCAATCGGTTTCGGAGAAGCCGGTGATTCTCTTAAAGGCAGCGCTGAAGGTGCTGTAACTCTTGTAACCGCTCCGTTCTGCCAGTCTAAGCACGGCGATGGAACGGTTTCCCTCAGTTGTTTCACGATAGAGGCTGATGAAGTGGTCAATGCGCAGCCGATTGATGTAGTTGTTATAGGTCGTTCCCTGTTCTGCGAAATAGCTACTCAGATAGTTGCGGTTCGTCTCGATGGCATCGGCCAGCTCCACCAACGTCAAGTCGTGTTTCAAGTACAGCTGTTTGCCTTCGCAACGCTCTTTCAGCATGGTACTGATATAATCAGCGATAGCCATAGGCAAAGCGCCCGTGTTTGTTAGTGGAACAGATTCGAGCGTCTGCAGTGTCTCCACACGCCAGAGCAGGAAGCCAATAATGATGATCGTGTTGATCTGCGTGACATATTCCATCAACATGCCGCCGCTCACTTTGTATGCGACGAACATGAGCAGGATGCAGGTAATAGTCACAAGACTCTTCCAAACCTCCTTGCGTTCCAAGTCGGCATAGTTGTCACGGAGCCATCGGCCGTACTGTCGCACAGCGCGAATGTAATAGATGACGAAGATGACAGCCAAGGCGAGGAGATAGATCTGCAAGATTGGTTCGAAGGCACCACAACGAATGAAAACACACACGATGACGACCGCTACCACGGGAATCATAGCCAAGCCTATAGGCCAGAGCGGACGTTTGCGGTCCTGCAGCATGCGTAGCAACACCGCCATCATACAGGGCATGAGGGTCACACTGTCGAGCATGATGGCCACGGCATTACGAACCAGACGGTCTTCATGAAGCCAGAAAATGCCTAAAACGACCCACCATACATGGCTCAGCGCTATGAAAGCCATAAAGGCCGCCGTCCAGCCCCTAAGCGTCTTGGGAGGACGGATGTCGGACGAGAACGCGTTTCCGGGGGTCAACAGCAGATAGCTGCAGCCCACCACAGCGAGCATGGCAGCCCCGCCATAGAGCATGATGAAGGAAATGTCCTGAAGTCCCAGATGTTCGTACATGACTGCAAAATTACAAATAAGTGAGAACAAAACAAAGGTTTTTTTACAAAAACAGCACTTTTTGATAGGAAAAGTGCTTAAAATGCGAATAATTGTTTATCTTTGCATGGTCTTTCATACATTATGGGGACATTTTAACTATAATTGACTAACTGACGATATGAGGCAGATTGTACACCTTATTATTATATATGCCGCTCTGCTGACCCTGGCGGGTTGCGGAGACGGAAAGTCTGTGAGGCAGTTGCCGCATCTGGGGGATACGCCCTATCAGCAGGACACCATACTGGTAACTTACGCCACCAATCCTGAGCGGGCATTGACGTTGCTCGACTCAGCATTGCTTTTAGGTAACATTAGCGAATACCGCGCTCAGTGCATCCGTGCCAGGATCTATAGCAAGTCGCTTGTGGAGCAACGTCAGGACTCTGCCATCCTCATCTGCAAGGAACTGCTCGGTCACGACTCCGTACGCAACGACGCTGCGGAACAGGAGAATATCCTTGACCTGCTCATTGCAACCAGCCGTGCCAAGCCCGACTACGAGGAATATATGCATTGGGCTGCACAGAAGGCCGAACTCTGTCAGAAACAAGGCCAGGAGACAGAACGCTGGCGCAGCGAGGCCGACGTGGGCTATGTAATGACGCATCTGGGAAAGGAGAACGAGGGTCTTGCCAAGCTCGATGAGGCCATCAGCCACCTCGACGCTCCCGGCAGCATCGACCGCATGGATGCCTTTATCGTTGCCTGCAAGCGTAAGATCAACGCCCTCAACGAACTGCACCGCTACAATGAGATTATTACCCTGGGGCAGCGCATTCTCGACCGTCTCAACCACTACGAGAGTCATGCCAAGGACTATGCCGAGGATAGCTACCGCCTGTCGTGGAGCGACCATCCTAACGATCGCGACCGCTATCTGGACTTCAGCCGCGCACAGGCTAACGGCTTTATTGCTGAAGCTTATGCCATAATCAATGAGAAGGTGAAGGCCAAAGAACATCTTGCACTTTTCGACCAGAGCGACTATGGCAAGACCTTCGGGGCCCGCCGCATGATTGCCCCGACGCAGATGGCTTTGGGTATGTACGACGAAGCCCTGACGACCTACGCGGAAATAGCGCGACGCATGGCTGCCGACACCCTGAACGACGACTATGCCGTCATCCTCCGCTCCCGCGCTATCGCCGCCCATGCCAAGAACCATTACGTTGAAGCCTACGACTACCAGACCCGTTACGCCGACCTCTCGAAGGTTCTCAGCGACAGCCTCATGAAGGGCAAGGCCCACGAGTATGCTGCCCGCTACCACGACCAGGAGCAGAAGTTAGAGATAGCACAGGTGAATGCTCAGAGCCAGCGCAAGACCATCATCATCTGGGTAGTGGTCATCATCATCATGCTCATCAGCATCTTTGCCTGCTGGCTCCTCCGCCAGTGGCGCGTCATCCGTCGAAAGAACCTCGTGTTGGTCGAGCAGATTGGCGAGGCCATTGAATACAAGGAGAAATACGAGAGCCTCACCCCCGGCCCCTCTCCAATGGGCGAGGGGAGTGATTACTCTCTAGGTCAGAAGGCGCAACAAGTAACACCTATTGCGCCCGCTATAGAGTCCGACCTGCTTTCGCTTGACGACATTTCCAACGACGAGCTGTTCCTCCGTCTGCGCCACGCTATCAAACGCGAGCACCTTTACCTCGATCCGAGCTTAGACCGCCAGAAGATCATGGATATCTTCCAGTTGTCGAGACATCGTGTTGGTGCTGCCTTCGCCCAGGGGTCCGAGTTCGCCAGCCTTTCCGACTTCATCCGTGACTGCCGTTTGGAGTATTCCTGCAACCTGCTCGTCACGCGACCCGATCTCAGTATCAAGGAGGTTGCCGCCAAGTCAGGATTCAATTACGCGAGCAACTACAGCTCTGACTTCAAGAACCGCTACACCATGACACCCAGCAATTACCGCGAGCTGAAGGCGAAGAAGTAAAATCATCAGAAAATAACTATTTTATTTTTGCTATAAGAGCCACGGCCGAGGGGTCGTGGCTCTTTTATTTGTTGGTGTCTGATTTTGATATCATCGGCATAAGTCTTTTGGATTTGTGCTGACGGTCTTTTGGATTTGTGTTTTCTCTTATTGGATTGTGCAAAAAGGCTTATGGGATTGTCATAGCTATTGTTTATTCTTATTATTATGGGTAAATTTGCGGTGATAGAAATAATAAAAGAGAAACAAATCTAAACATGGAAGTTATACTTTGGAGTACGATGTTAGGCTTTGCCGTTTTGGTGACCGCGATTGTGGTCAGCCTATACTATCGCCATAAGTATGGCCCCATATTCTGTCAATTGTCGGAGCTGCTGGGTGACAAAGATCTCGGTGAGACTAATAAGCTTGAATATAAACTGGCAGACAAGACCAACAAACCAGCAGAGAAGCCGACTGAACGGACTGACAAGACTATAGACAATCCTACTAACATCGCCAAGAATGAAACAGTCCAGGAGGACATGACCGTTGAGGGTACTGATGGTGAACTGTACAAGCAGTTGACTGATGCAATCCGCAACGAGCAGCTGTACACTGTGCCGAAGTTCGGACGCAAGGAGCTGGTGGAGCGTTTCCATCTGTCGAGCAAGCGCGTCAGTACGGCGTTCTCGATGGCTGGCACGTCGGTGCCTGAGTTCATCCGCGAGTGCCGCTTGGAGCATGCACGGCAGCTTATTGTCGAACGGCCAGACATGACGCTGGTCGAGATAGCGACGGCCTCGGGCTTCGTCCACGCCTCGACGTTCACTGTTGATTTCAAAAACAAATACGGTGTCTCACCCACGAAATACCGGGAGGAGAAGCAAAAGGAGAAGAACGTTGTTCAGCGGGAATAGAGCCAAGCGCGTTTAATACAACGCCACGCTTGAACAGGGTCGAAATAAAACAAACTAAGAATCCGGGAAATAATAACTACTAATCATATAGCTTATGCAAACCAATAACATTATCCTTTCTGTGTTGATTGTGATTGTCCTAGTGCTGGCCGTGGTCATCGCCGTGCTGGTATGGCTTTTCCGTCGCCGACGGTTGTTATTGGAACGGCGGCGCGGAGTCATTGAACGCGAGCGCCGCGAGGCCGAGTTGTTACTCAAGGAGCGCGAACAGGGCGTTGATGACCTCCCGAAGTTCCGTGAAGTTGAGAGCGAGGCTGAACATCCACAGCTCACGATTCCATTCGAAGAAGAAGTTAGAGCTTAAGAAGAAGTTTAAAAATCTAATAAGATATGACTACTGACGTAACGATGACTCTTGTGATTTTAGCTGTGGCGTTGCTGTTGTGTGGCATCGCCGGGTGGCTCTTTGCCCTGTATCGCAGTCAACGGCGCAAGCTGGAAGAATCAGAGCGGGAGGTGGCCGACGCAATCAGCCACCATATTGACTTGTTGGTGTAAAAAAAGAGCGATAAGTGAAGAATAGATGAAACTGAAACAACAGACACGATTGAGCATCCTGGTGATTGTCCTCGCCGCCGTGCTATTAGAGGCCAACACCGCGCTGGAGTTCTTCTCTACGCGGCGCAGCTTCAACGAGCAGCTGACGGAGAAGGCGCAGCGCGACCTGAACGAGAGCCACCGCATCGGCAGGGTGAAGCAGGAGGTCGAGACCGCCGTCAGAGCCGCACTGCCCACGATAGAGCGGCTAGCCGTGGAGGCGGATGCCGACTCGCTGCGTCAGGCCATGCGCCAGTTAGTGCTCGGCCAGGAGCAGATCGTCGGCGTTTCGGTCGGCTTCCAGCCCGGATATGTCCATGGCGGCGTCGGAGCGAAACATACTGACGGTGCGCTCTTCGGGCTCTACGTCTATGAGGTGGGTGAAGGCAAGGACATGCGCTTGAAGGAACCGACATACGATATCGACTATACCCAGCGGCCTTGGTACGAGCGTGCGCTCGGCAGCAACGGCTACTGGAGCGAACCCTACGAGGGCAAGTACAGCTACGTGCTGATGTGCAGCTACTCGCTGCCCGTCCACGATGCCTACGGCCAGACGGTGGCCGTGCTCTCTGCCGACGTGCCGTTGCGCGAGCTGTCGCAGATGGCCGCCCAGTTCTATGAAAACCAGCAACGGGCAGTGCTGCGCAACACCCTGCTTCATTTGCTTGGCCTGCTCCTGCTGGGCTTCATCGTCTATCGCGCCGTGGCCTACCTGCGCCGCTTGCAGACCATGAGCGCCGAGAAGGAGCGCATCGCCGGCGAGTTGCGCGTGGCCCACGACATCCAGCAGTCGATGATTCCCAAGACGTTCCCCGGCTTCCCCGAACGCGACGACTTGGAGCTGTACGCACAGCTAACGCCGGCCCGCGAGGTGGGTGGCGACTTCTACGACTTCCTCATCCGCGACGAGCGGCTCTACTTCTGTGTGGGCGACGTCACGGGCAAGGGCGTTCCCGCTGCCTTGCTGATGACCGTTATGCGGTCGCTGTTCAGAACAAACGCCAGTAGAGAAAGCGAAGCCGTATCTATTGTGCAACAGCTGAACACGGCCATGTGCGAGGAGCAGACGGATGGCTATTTTGCCACGATGTTCGTGGGTGTGCTCGACCTCACGACGGGCCAGCTGGACTACTGCAACGCCGGACACGAGAGACCAATCATCTTAAGTGAAAAGATAAAAGTTAAAAGTGAAAAGATGGCTACCGTATTAGACAATAAGCGGAACCTGCCGGTGGGCGCTATGCCGGGCTGGCAGTTCGAGGGGCAGCAGGTGCAGCTGACGGCTGGCGAGATGTTGTTCCTCTATACCGACGGACTAAACGAGGCCCGCGACGCACATGATCGACCGCTCTCACGCGACCGTGTGCTGTCGCTGGCCCGCCAGCATAGCGACGAGACGCCGCGCCACCTTGTCGAACTGATGGAGGCTGCGGCCCACAAGCATGCCGCCGGCATCGAGCAGAGCGACGACATCACGCTGATGGCGCTGCGCTGGTTAGGCAGCAACCGTCTGGAGCTGCAGACCGACGGCTCCGACCTGGCCCTGTTGGAGGGCTTCGTGGAGCAGGTAGGCCGCAGGGCACGTTTGGCCGAACAGGAAGTGCCGCGTCTGCGCGTGGCCGTCGAAGAGGCCGTGACCAACGTCATCAGCTATGCCCGAGCCACGAGCATCATGCTCACCTCCGAGGTGCGCGACGCCGTGCTGCGCCTCACCGTCACCGACGACGGCCAGCCCTTCGACCCGACGACGGCTCCCATGGCCGACACCAGCATCCCCGCTGACCAGCGCGAGGAGGGCGGCCTGGGCATCCTCTTCATCCGCCGCATGAGCGACGCACTGGAATACCGGCGCGAGAAGGGACGGAACATCCTGACGATAAAGAAAAATATAAGTGAAAAGTGAAAAGTGAAAAATTTGCTACCGCAGTAATTAAAACTCTTAGAATATGAAGACAACGATTACAGAAAAGGACGGCCTGTTGGTAGTGGCCCTCAGCGGGGGCTTCGACACCGTGGCCAGTAACCAGGCGGAGCGCGACCTGGCGCCCGTCTTCGAGCGTGACGACTGCGACGTGGAGTTCGACTGCAGCGACACGTTGTACATTTCGTCGAGCGGCCTGCGCCTGCTGCTCAACATCTACAAGCACGTCAGTCAGAATGGTCACAAGGTGCGGATTACCGGCCTGCAGCCGGGTTGCGAGCTCTATGAGGCGTTGGACCTCGCCGGCTTCTTCACATTGTTTAAGTGAATAGTGATATGACGAAGGAGATGGAGTTGGAGGAGCTGCGTGCTGAGAACGCGACGTTGCGCGACACGAACGCGCTGCTGACTGACGAGAACCACCGTTTGGTCAGTCGCAATTTAGCGTTGAGCGAACAGCTGGACGCGTGGCACGACACGCGCATGCGGGTACAACTTCTTAAGGAGCTGCTGGTAAACGACCGCCGGCGCATGGCCCGTGCCGACCTGAAGGACGACGTGGAGCTGCTGGCACTCATCGAAGCCCGCGTGGAGAAGGAGAAGCCGCACCTGCAGCCCGACTTCGACGCCGAGGCGCTGGCCCGGTTGTTGGGTGTGACGCCGCTGCGCTTGACGCGCCTGTTTCGTCACAACACGCCGCACCACACCCCCGAGGACTACATCGACTTCCGCCGCGTCCTCAGTGCTATGGAGCTGATGCGCCAGCACCCCAACTACAGCGTGGCAGCCATCTCTCAGGACGCCGGCTTCACCAGCGTGCGCACCTTCCAGCGGCGCATGCAGCAGGCCACCGGTCTGACGCCCGTGGAGTACCGCCTGATGTTCGAGCCTCCGGCGCCCTGATGCGACAGGCGCGTGGCGAAAACCGCCGTTTTTGTCGCATTATCGGCCGAGTGCGCTACAAGTGAGGACAGAAAGTCGCCCATCTCCGCACCAACCACCGCCACAAAGCACTACATTTGCAGCACCATATATAAAATAAGGTATATAGTAAGAAATGAACATAGTATTAACAATTAAAAAGAACGTAAAAATGAAAAAGACATTGCACTTCTGGCTGATGGCACTCCTGGTGGGAGGCCTCAGCATGGCAGTCACCTCTTGTAAGGACGACGACAAGGACGATGGTGGCAACAACGACAACGAGGAGTACGTGCCCAACGAGCTCGACGAGACCGACATCGCCCGTCTGTGGCTGACCGGTCTGACGGATGCCGAAGGAGCCTTCGCCGACAACTGGGACACGAAGACCTACGAGCCTTCCTACGGCATCGAGTCGGAGACGCATCCCACCACGCGCATCATCAGCGTGACCGACATCGAATACGCCCGCCAGCACTTCGCCAGTGTCACGGGTCTCAGCTTCGACAAGCTGTCGACGGTAGCCACCTCAGAGGCCGGTGAATACGGCACGCTGACATGGACACCCTCGGCTGCGGGTGCCGACAATCTGGCCGTGGTCGATGTGAACACGAAACTCATCCCCCACCTTACGCGCATCGTCTATTGCCGACCAGACCAGATCGGTGATAACGGCGACGACGTCTGGGGTGGCACGAGCTACTACCGTCTGGGCGACGTCATTGAGGACACGCAGGGCTACTACTGGGTTTGCGTGCGCCCCGCCTTCGGCCCCAACCAGGAGCAGGAGAGCCTTTGGGTCAGCGTCATCAATGCTTCCGAGAGTGGCAAGAGCCTTTCGAAGAACATGGTGCCGGGCATCCCCAACAAGAACATCTACAGTACTCAGGACAACAAGTGGAACAGCAACACCATCCTGCTGCCTACAGAGTTGGGTTCGAAACTTGTGCATACGCATTATTTTAGCTCCCTCATTTGGGCATTGCTCGACCCCGTCGCCTACCACAAGTCCGTGGGCAATGGCGACAAGAGCCCTGCTCTGTGCGGCTATGAGTACCAGTACCATGGCGAGAAGTTCCTGAACCGCGTGGCTGAGCAGTGGACAGAGAACCATATCTGGGAGAAACTGTTCAACCGCACCTACGATCAGATGAAGAAGGTCAAGAAGACCTGCTACTACTACGCCGGTTATCACTGGAAATTCCCACGGAGCACTGACAATGCCGACATGCCGCTGCACATTACGCAGAAGTATGAGAAGACTTCTTCTACCGACTACGATGCCGACCGCGTAAAGGGCAACTACAAGATGAAGGGTGCCGGCTACGGCTTTGACGTCCGTCGCTACTGCGGCGACCCCAAGCAGAACCCCAACTGCGCCAGCACAGGCCGCGACAAGATGGCCCCTGCCAAGCAGTTCAGCGATGGCGGCGACGCCTACTGGGTGATACGTGGAATCAGTGGTCATAAGTTGCATGGCGTATATAAAGCCTCTAATTTGAGCATCTACTCAAACATCAAGAATGTCAACGAGGTTTACCGCTACAACTCCAAGTTCAACTGCATTGTCGGTACGAACAATCCGCCTGAGACAGAGGCCAACATCGCCGATGCCATGAAGACCAACGATATTAGCGTTGGTGCCGTCATCGGTCTCGACTCCAAGCTCTACGCCTCGAAGGACTACGCCGAGCGCATGGGCACCAAGGCCGTGGCCCTCGTGGTCTATCTGGGTGGCAAGCAGACGAAGGTGGAGACCGGAACAGATTATAACGGTCTGGCCATCGCCCTGCCCGATGCCCTGCCCAACAACACACTGCAGAAGGTGAAGTGGTGTAACTCCTCGACAACCGACTCCTGTCTGACGAGCATCCTGACGAACTACACCCAGGAACCCAAAGTGTATGACGGCGTGAAAGCTACGGGCAAGCTGAACACCGGCTGCGACAAGGGTCATGAGCATCCCGCCGTGAAGTCGGCCCAGGGCTGCGACTACATCAAAGATGACAATGATGAACTTGACTTCGGCAGCTGGTTCCTGCCCAGCGTCGGACAGTTCAAGCTGGCCGTGATGGGCTTGGGCGGCTTCACCTGGAGCACCAGCAACGGCTTCGGCGCTGAGAGCCAGGCTACAAGCAAGATGGAGGATATCCGCAAGAAATTTGCCGCTGCCGGTGTAGAGAGCTACTATGCCGACATCCTCGACGGCAACAAGCACTTCTGGACCACCACGCTCCTCGACAAGAAGAATGACGGCAAGCGCAACAAGGCCTGCACCTTCTTCTTCAAGTACTTCCTCAAGTCGGGCGAGGACCTCTCGACGTTCGCCGAGACCATCACCGACGAGCAGTACGTGCTGCCGTTCCTGCCCTTCAAGTACACACCGAAGGAATAAGATATGATGGAAGAACTTCGATAAATACAAAAAGAAATATTGTATAACATTAACTTTAATGACAATGAAAAAGATTTTTAATTACGCGCTGGCGGCTGCCCTGGTGGGCGGCCTCAGCCTGAGCGTCACGTCGTGTAAGAGCGACGAGGACGTGGCAGAGGAGCAGATTACTCCGTCAACAGTGACCATTGACAACGATTTCATTGCCCACGGCATCGTGACCGACATGGAGAACACCGTGGTCGAAGTGCCCGTCAAGTGCGACGGTGACTGGGTGGCCATCCTCTCCATCGACGACAAGGTGGACGACAGCAAGAACAGTTGGGTGAAGATTCAGAACTGGAAGGGCGTCTATACCGGCAACCAGACGCTGCGCCTGCAGTTCGACGACAACATGACGGGTGTCGATCGTTCCACCACGCTGACAGTGGCTAACGGTGAGGGGGAACTCCTGACGATTCCTGTGCGCCAGAACTTCACCTGGAAGGGCCAGGCTCCGACCAACAGCAGCGCCCAGTCATTCCAGAACAAGGGTGTCGGCTACGGCATCGACTACAACTACCTGCTGAACCTGAAGAGCATCAGGTACCGCTCGTCGGCCGAGGATGCCTCGACTGCCATCGAGAATTCTAAATCGGAAGACGGCAGTGTCAGTTTCAACCCACTGAAGTGTAAGAAGGTATCAAATCTCTACCACCTGTCCACCATCGACCAGTTGTGTCAAGCCGGTAAGATGGGCAAGGACAAGGATGCCTACGTGGAGGAACCCATCGAGATAGCCAACCTGAAGGCCCAGATGCTCGATTCTGCCGTGGTGGCTCACGACTCTCTGAGCATTGGTCTGAAAGTCGAGGCCTCCATCGGCCCGGTCAGCTTCGGCATCGAGGGAAGATACGTTGACAAACGTGACCAGAAACGCAACTACGTCGATTACACCATCATCCGCAATGCCCCCGTCTATGACGTGATGACATCGCCCGCCTCTATCGTCACCTACGCCGAAAGAAACGCTACCACGGACGATGAAGCAACCGACCAATACATTGCAAGAGTAGAGAAAAGGGAAGCGGATTATAAGAAGATCAACTCGAAAAAGAAAGACCAATCGAAAATTGGTGAAGATGGTCTGACCGACCAGCAGCGCAAGACCATCGAAGCTCTCTATGATAAATTTGCTACCAGCACGAGCTACGGCGGCGTCTTCTCCAGCCACTTTGAGACCTGTATGAGCAAGCTCTACAACTATATCATGATTCCTCTAATCAATGACGAACCCGTTAAGCAGACTCAGGCCGACCTTGTCTGTGCCGAGTTGGACGACCGCTATGGCCCCTTCATCATTGCCGGCGGTCAGTTCGGTGGCAGCATGGTCATCCAGCTGAAGCTCGACACCCTGCGTCTCGAAGGTGAAATTCAGGTTGATGGTAAGGCCTACATAGAAGTTGTCATGGTTGACGGCAAGGCCGACGCAGCCTATCGTGAAGAGGGCTTCCGCCGTGCGCGTAGCTATTATCCCACCATCAATATCTACGGAGGCGATGCTACGGAAACCGAGGAAGAGTTGCTCCGAATTGTTTTTAGCGACAACCCCGACGACCACGCAATGTGGATTGATATGCTGTCCGGATGGTTGGATAGCATGAAATCGGATGCAGAAAGGGGCAACCTGTCGAAGGCCGTGCCCATCTCGTTCACTGTCGTGCCCATCTGGAACTACTTTGGCGAGACCGAAGTTTCAGCCTATGTGCGCAGCTACTTTATGAACAAGTACAGAACGCGCAAGATCCAGGAATATCTCGACATCATCGACGATGTGCCTGACCACAAGTCTTTCATCCAGATGTTGAACGGGCAGCGCGAAGGCGAGCCCGACAGTGAGGAGCCAAAGTTTGAGAATACCAACGAATAAGCATTAAACTATGAAGGTTCTCCATCTGACATCCGCTTTGCTGGTCGTCGTGCTGACGCTGACGGCCTGCAGCGATGAGCTGACCGACGAGTTGACCGGCGCGAGTGCCGGGCAGCTCTCGGAGCAGCCCTTCCAGTGGACGCGTGCCCAGGACGTGGCCACCCATGCCACGTTCATCCGCAACTTTGGTGTGGGCTACAGCTATAATGCCGTGAAGGGCGAGTTCTGCAACTGGAAGGACATCCGATGCCAGGTGGTTGACCGCAACTACTGCGACTTCCTGGAGCGGACCTACGGTGGCAAATACTACTACTACGAGCCTACGTCGAGCGTCAACCACTTCAGCCAGTTCCGCTGGTCGCAGCGTGACTACGTATCCCAATCACACATGAGTTTCCGTGAAGAGGTCGATTTGGGCTTCTACAACGGCACGCGCCAGAAGGAGCAGTACGTCGTGGAGAATGGCGTAGAAGAGAGCTTTTACTATTTGTTGCGCGAGGAGCAACTGCGCTATGACCTACAGTTAGACTACAGCTCGCTGCTCAACTCTTACAGACGTGGCGTTGAGAGCCTGCTGACATCGAGTTTTCGCGACGCCGTGAACCACCTGATGCTGGCCGATCCTGAAGACATTGCCGTGGTCGATTCGTTCGTCAACGTCTGGGGCACGCACGTCATCGTCGAAGCCTTCCTCGGTGCCAAGCTCGACATCGAGCTCAGCAATTACGTGTGGCGTTACAAGGACACGGGCTACGACCACGAGCTGACCGCCGAGGAGTTCCTGGGCGAATGCGAGAAGAAGGAGGAGGAGCGCCAGAAGGACGGCTTCACGTGGATTGAGCACAGTAAGCTGACCATCAACGCCAAGGGCGGCGACCAATCTACGCTTACCGGTCTGCTGGGCGACTACCAGTTCGACGGCAAGGCCACCTTCTCGACCGAGGGCATTGAGAAGTGGCGCAAGTCCATCCACTACGACCCCAACAACGAGCTGGCCTCGAACATCGAGATGGTCGATATGCGCGTGGTGCCCATCTGGTGGTTCATCGAGTACATCGACGAGGACGTGGCCGACCGTGTACATGCCGCCATCGAACAGGACGTGGAGATGCAGCGCAAGCTGTTGGGCGAGAAAAACTTCTTCAGCGTGAAGTTCCCCATCCGCTACCCCGAGGCCACCTGCCAGGTGCAGACGCAGAGCGACGAGTGGACCACGCTGACGCGCCGTGACAGCGGCGACGAGCCTCAGGTGGTGAACATCGTCAGCGGCGGCCGCGTGGTGGCCACAGTGTGCAAGGAGCCAGTCATTGAGAACACGCATATCCAGAACGACAGCACCGACATCTGGGTGACCGACACCACAAAAGTCCTCTGGGTGGCCTATCCCGTCTATGAGGGGGTGGTCAACCAGCTGTGCGGCGTGGGCGTTGACGAGCAGAAGCGCGTCTTCGACGTGCAGTGGCTCAACGGCCATCGCACCTTGAAGCGCCGGAAGGCCTACAACGGTGACGATGCCGTGGCCACCGGCAAGTATTTCTACATCAACCTGGGCCAGGTTGACACCGAAGCCGACAACAGCGTGAGTTACGCGCCGGCCTCGGCCATGGCCTACTACGAACTGAGCGGCGGCATACAGTACGACGGCAACTACCGCGCCACGCCGCTGCCTGTGACGAAAGAAGGTGCCGACTTCATCATCCGCACCGACGACCCCACACTGACTAACATCGTGGGCTTCACCTACGATGCCGATCAGCACATCTACAGAAGAAACAGCAATTACCACTATATATACAACCCGAACGAAATGCGACCAGGGGAGTGAAAGGTGAAAAGTGAAAAATGAAAAGTGAAAAGTGAAAAATAGAATGGCTACCGTAATGAAGCGTAAACTGATATTGACGATAACGATGACGATGGTGCTAATTGGCCTCACCGCATGCCACGACGACACGGACGACTTGCGCCCCGTGCTGTCGACGCAGTGGGCTGTGTCGTTAGTGACCATCGACGACGGCAGCCGCCACGACCCGTCGCTGCTCTCGCGCTACGCCAGTTACGAGAGCGTTGCCGTAACTATCAGCGGGCTCACTGCCGACACCCGCGCCGTCATCGTGACGAGCGATGCCCAATGGCTCAAGGTGCAGCACGACACGCTGGCCGATGACTTCATCGTCAGCCTCGCCACCACCGACAACCGCACCGAGCAGCGCCGCACGGCCACGCTGACCTTTGCCGACGCCGACCGCCCAGAGCTGCGGGGCACGCTGACGCTGAGCCAGCTGTCGGCCTCCGACCAGCAGGAGAACGGCGACGACGCCCGCGCCAACCTCTACGTGGGCTACGGCTACAACATCTACGCAGCACTGGAGAGTCCCATGTCGGTGCGCACCACCGACCCCATCCTCGACATGACGCACATCCGTCTCATGGAGAGCATGAACGCCTACCACCTCATACAGGACTGCCACCTGTCGTACACCACGATGAACTACAGCGCGGTGAACACCGTGCAGGCCTTGGGCGAGGACCTGAGCCAGCGCCAGACGGGCGACCCCGAGACCAACTTCCAGGGCTGCGTGCAGGACTGCCAGACGGCCATCGACCTGATGGAGGGCGACGCCAAGGGCCACTTGGACCAGAACAACTACGGCCAGGGTAGCTTGGAGAAGGCCGTGGCCGCCCGCGTCATCGACCGCGCCATGCTGCTGACGCTGGCCCGCTCGGGTGCCCTGCCGCTGAGCAACGCCTTCGGCTATGCCGTGCAGGAGATTCGCCGCCAACTGAAGGCGGGCGGCGACGGTCGCGAGCTGACGGTGCAGACGCTGCGCCGCTTCGGCACCCATCTCGTCACGCAGGTGGACCTCGGCGGTCGCATCGACTACATCTTCACCATGTCGAAACATGCCTCTTTCAACACCAAGCAGGAGATGGAGCAGGAAATCAAATACACGCTCGGCCAGATTTCTGAAGACGATCGCAACGGCATGAACCTGAACACCACGTCGAGCAAGACCGCCGACGGCGCCATCAAGATACACGGTGGCAGCGACCAGGCCCGTCAAGTGCTGGAGAGCGACATCAAGGACACCCAGTTCAAGGGCCAGCTCAAGCCATCGCACGTCACCGACTGGCTGGCCACCATCAACTACACCGACCACCTGACGTTGGACGAGGACCTGGACGTCATCCACTTCGAGCTGATGCCCTTGTGGGACGTCGTGCCCCCGGACCTGCGCCAGCTGTTCCTCGACGAGACCATGCGCATGGTGCAGGACAGCGACTGCCAGCTGCCCGCCAGCGAACTGGGCACCGACATGTACGAGTTCAACACCGACCAGTGGCCCCAGCTGTTCGACTTCAGCCGCGCCACCGCCGACTCCACGCTGTGCCGCCTGCTCTACATGGACTACAACGTGAAGTCGAACCAGGGCATCGGCAGCGCCATCGAGAAGCCCACGGGCGACCCCGTGCTGCTGGTGTGCTCGGAGTACGTGCCGAAGATTCGCACCGACGAGCGCGTCACCATCGTCTATCCCCTCTACGACCAGAAGCTGCGCATGAACCAGGGCCTGTTCCTCGGCGACGGCATCCACCAGCCCGCCTGGGTGGGCTTCAAGGGCAGCGACTGCTACGTGAACCTCATCGACGACCTGCCGCCAGGCTACTGCATCACGAAGTTCTGGTTCGTCCACGGCAACCTGAGCCTGAAGAACCCCACCAACCTCGAGGGGCTGAAGGGCACGAACCCCATCGTCAGCGGCGACTACTTCTACTACATCTTTGCCGATACGTTCCGCCATCCCATTGTCAAGATCGGCTCCAACTTCTGGACGCGCAGCGACGTCTATTACGAAATGGGATTCACTGACGACCCCGACTCCGGGAACAACCCTAACGACGAGCACATTGTCGATGGCACGCTCTACGCCCGCTTCTACTACGACATCGGCATCTACCAGCGCGAAGACAACGGCTGGCTCTGGGGCAACGATCCCAACCAGTACTACACCGACAAGCCCAACATGAAGTGGTACATGCCCCGCGTCAGCGAGATTGAGGCCCTCTATGCCTACTTAGGCTTCAACCCCAAGGCGCTGTACCAGGGCCAGCAGAGCGGATTCGACGCCCAGTTCCACGGCTACTACGGCGTCAACGACCTACTGAACAACACGGGCTTCGGCACCAACAATGCCGTGCGCTACCGCGACCAGTATATGTTCATGGCCTCGCGCACCGACGACACCGGCCAAGCCAAGGTCTTGGTGCTCGACCGCGACTACCACCTCCGGCTCATGGAGCCGCTGGGCGACTGGTCGGACGACTATTTCCCCCTGCGCCCTGTGCGTGGCTGGATGTACACCTATCCGAAGTGGTCGGAGATTATCAAGAACACGGAGATATAGAATATGAAAGAAGTTATAGAATTTAAAGAAGTTAAGACTATGAATAAGATTTGGACAATTGCAATGATGTTGCTGCTGACGGCAGGCTTCGCCGCCTGTTCCGACAGCGACGACGAGAACAACGGCGGAACGACGCCGGGCGTGAAACGCGGGCTGACTGAAGAGCAGATGATGCAGCGCACGGCCGTGGCCTCGGTGCTGAACAAGCTGACGGGCGAGAACTTCTGCGACACCACAGACGTGGACTTCGAGGGCCGCACCTACGAGCCGACCATCGGCGTGGTGCGCAACGAGAGCCGCCCCTCCGAGCGTAGCATACAGGTGAGCTCGGCCACCCTGTCCGAGGGCTACTTCCGCTCGTTGGCGGGCGGTGCCTCCGAACTCATCACGGAGACCGACGACGGCTGCAAGATTGACCTCACCAACCTCGACTGCCACTCTACGGGCAAGAAGCAGAGCCTCGGCACGCTGACCTTCCACAACGGCTATGGCGCCAACGACGTAGGTTATGCCGACGTTGACATCCCCAGCATCCCCAGCTTGCAGCGCATCAGCTACAAGACCGACGACCAGTGGGGCGACAACGGCGATGACGGCGACTTCAAGTCACCCATCACCAAGGGCGAGGTGTTCGTCGGTGGTGGGGGCCGCTACTGGATCTGCGTCCGCGTAGCCACCGGCAATAACTACGAACAGTCCGGTGTGCTCATCAACATGCAGTCGGGCAAGGGCGACGACTGGAAGCCCATCTACGAGGACGAGAAGTGGGCTGCCTGGGAACCAGCAGACTACATAATACCCGATAAGCTCGAATCGGCCGTCCTGGACTACGTCCAGCTGTGCGGCGCTAAATACTTTCACAACAAAAAGGAAAAAATCATGAAGCAGAGCTTCGGCTCGAAAGTCTTCCCAGATGCATGGGGATGGAACTTGAACGGCCACAACGGTCGATGGGAGTTGTGGCAATACAACGACCCGGGCTTCGGCACCCTCGATGTAGGCTACTGCCACAGGGCCGTCTACCCCCCCGCCGAGCGCGGCATCGTCATCGTCATGGAGTGCAACGAGGGATGTTTTGACTGGAATAACTTTATGTCGTGGCGCCGCTGGAGAATCTATTGCACCGGCACACGCTATGACAGCGTACACAAAACGTATGTCATGGCCAATCAGAGCCTAGACCTCACGGATACCAGCCCACTGCATAGGGTTGATTACTGTTACCACGATTACAACAAATTCTACTGGTTCCCCTATTTCGCGTGCATTTACACCGTCCGGGCCATCACGTTCACCACTCAGAAACCAGAGGCCCTCGGACTTACCAAGGTGAATATTTAAGAAGTAAGAGGTAAGAGGTAAGAGGGTCGGCCTGTCGGCCTCAAAATCTAACAAAATCTAAATAAAAATCTATCAAAATGAAGAATAGAGAAAAGATTTTGAATAAGATTTTGAAAGATTTTGAGCAAAGCGACCAAAGAAATAATTAAAGAAGATAATGAATAAGATTTGGACAATTGCAATGATGGTGCTGCTGACGGCTGGCTTCGCCGCCTGTTCAGACAACGATGACGACAACGGCGGAACGACGCCAGAGACGAAGCACGAACTGACCATCGAGCAGCAGATGCAGCGCGAGGCCGTGGCCTCGGTGCTGAACATGCTGACCGGCGAGACGTTCAGCGACACGACGGATGTCGATTTCGAGGGACATACCTACGAGCCAACCATCGGCGAGGTGCTGGGCGAGAGCCGCCCCTCCGAGCGTAGCATACAGGTGAGCTCGGAATCCCTGGCCGAGGGCTATTTCCGCTCGTTGGTGGGCGGTGCCTCCGACCTGATTACCGAGACCGCCGACGGCTGTAAGATAGTCCTCACCAACCTCGACTGCCACTCCACGGGCCGCAAGCAGAGCCTCGGCACGCTGACCTTCCACCGCGCCGACTCCCCTCTCCTTGGGGGAGGGGCCGAGGGTGGGGCTAACGTAGGTTATGCCGACATCGACATCGCCTGCATCCCCGCCTTGCAGCGCATCAGCTACAAGACCGCTGACCAGTGGGGCGACAACGGCGGCTTCAAGTCACCCATCACCAGGGGCGAGGTGTTCGTCGGTGACAAGGGCCGCTACTGGATCTGCGTCAGCGTGTCCAAAGGCTATCACTCCGACCAGGCCGGCGTGCTCATCAACATGCAGCCCGGCAAGAGCGACAACTGGAAAACCATCTACGACGAAGACGACGACAAGTGGGCAGCCTGGTGTCCGTCGGAGCATATTCTGACGCCCTATTATGGCAAGGCCATCCTGGACTACGTCCAATTGTGCAGCGATAGCTACTATGCCACTCGCAAGAGAAAACTCAAGGATAATTATCCAGACATCTTCAAGAAGGTATTCCCCATCGGACAAACCTGGACCTACAGCAAAGCCGACGGTATGTGGGTGCTGTCGTCGGGCGCCACCGGCCCGGGCTTCGGCGACACCAATCCCGCCAACACTGATAAGTGGTGCCACATTGCCGGCTACCCCGTTACCCACGGCGTCATCATCGTCAGGGATGCCACCGAGGGCGACTACCGCGCATGGCACGGCCAGTGGCGCCGCTGGCACATCTGGTGTACCGACGTCGCCAATGACGATGGCATGGAGAACGCCCGCATGATGGGCCGCACCTACAACATAACGAACACCAGCGAACTGCGCGAATATACGTTCCACTATACCAACACCAACGACTTCAACCGGTTCGCCGAGTACGCGATGATCTACACCGTCCGCGGCATCGCGTTCACCACTCAGAAACCCGAAGACCTCGGACTTACCAAAGTGAACATTTGATGATGTAAGATGGATGATGTAAGATGTAAGATGTTATAAATATATAATAAGGTATGAAAAAGAAAAGGCTTTTAATGATGTTGCTTACGGCGGCAGTACTGCTATTGACCGCCTCGTGCAGCAAGGACGACGACGAGCCGCAGCAGGTGAATCCACCCGCCGCGGCTGGCGCGCGTTTACAAGTGATGATGGTTTTCGCTCCCGGACAGCTGGGCGACGGCGGCTATGCCGACGGCCTGCTGCAGGGTGCTTCGGCCCTGGAACTGCCAGAAGCAATGGAAAGTTGGACCGACACCATCGACGTGCATTTTATCTCGCTATACAGTGTCGCCGACACCCGCCAGGCACTGAAGAACTGGGCAGCCACCGCCGCCCATCCCTTCTACGAGAGCACGTATGAGCGTCGCCTGCTGGTGCTCACCGAACCCTACATGACGGCGTGGCTCAGCGAGGTGAAGGGCTATCTGCGCGAGACCGACGAGGTGCTCATCATGAAGGCCGACGAGGCATACACGCAGCGCATTGCCGACACCTACGGCCTCGGCAACCGCGCCCACGGCGCGAACTTCGACATGACGGAGGCCATCGGCCTCTACTGCGACGGCATCCGCACGTTCATCAACAGCGATGAAGTCGAGCCGGGATTCTTCGGCGAGAAACCAGAGATTGTGCTCTTCCGACGCTTCACCGCAGCGCAGAACTACTACTGCGACGGCATCGAGGACATCATCCGCCAGCAGTTGGGCAACGACGTCAACCTCACCGTCTACGCCCTGTCCGACTACGTGGACGCCGAAGACCTGAACGAGGAGACCAACGTGGCATACATCCAGGCGGCCTACACGGCGGCAGCCAAGCTCGACCAGCACTTCCGCCAGACGGGCTACGGATTCGTCATCGCTGACTTGGGCACCTGCAACTCCGGCATGCTCAACTACATGTTAGGCACGCCACTCTACCACTACGAGGTGCTGATGTTAGACAATAGCATCTACACCTACAACTACATGGCCATCTGCCGCAACGGTTTTGCCGTCATCCTTCAATGGCTCAAGGACTGGATGGACCACTCCGCCGGCACGATGCCCCGCTTCAAGCTGTTCAAGGAGGAAGTAGTTCACAACTTAGGAGAAGTGGTAAGTGAGAAGTGAGATGTAAGAAGTAAGATGTAAGATGTAAGAAGTTAACGAAGTTAGCGAAGCGATAACTTCAAAACAATATATATGAATATGAAGAAGATAATAGGATATACATTGATGGCCGTCCTGACGGTCGGCTTTGTGGCCTGCAGCAGCGACGACGACAAGACACCGGCGGTGCCTGTGGAGAAAACCGAGGTACACGTCCTTAACGTTGATGTGGTGCTGCCAGCCAGCGTACAAGACGAATGGCAGCTGACCATCGACATGGCAATGGACAACATCAAACAGGCACAGGCCAAGCTGAAGAGACAGGTGAAACTGAACCTGCGCTACCACGATGAGGACACCGAAGACCTGGACGTGTTGGCCTACAATCTGACGCACCCCAAGGAGGGCGACGATACCTGCCACGCCATCATCGGCCCCTACCACTCCAGCAACGCCATGACGTTCCTGAAGTACGCCTGGCAGCAGCGGCTGCCCGTCGTCATGCCCTCGTGTACCAGTGCCGAGCTGCAGCGCATCAACGCCCGCGAGACCTACGCGTGGTTCCTCACCGAGAGCGACATCACCCAGTGCGAGATCATGCTCGCCGCCGCCAAGACCGTGGGCTACAAGGAGGTCATCCTCGTCTATAGCGACGACAACTACGGCAAGTCGTTCTTCGACTGGTTCCCCTACTACGCCAACGAGCAGGGCGTGAAGCTCTCCGCCACCGTGGCCTACCAGCAGGGCATGGACCTCACCAGTGTCATGAAGCAGGTGGCCAGTCAGAGCCACGAGACGCAGCTGCTGCTGTGCGCCGCGCTGAGCGACGCCTCGCTCTACCTCGACGTCTGCGACCAGGCCGCCGAGTTCTTTGAGCTCAACGCCGACGACATGTACGCTATGTTCACACCGCTATGCGCCGACACGTCGTTAGACGAATACATCACCCAGGGCAACGAGCGCTCCGAGAACTTCCGCATGGGCATCACGCCCTACTGCTCGCCCAGCTTCGGTTTCCCGCAGGTGCTCTACGGCAAGCGGTTCCGCAATCCTACCGTCGGTGAAGCCCAGATGTACGACGCGCTGACCATCATCGCCCTCGGTGCCGCCCACCAGATGGCCAACGGCGACCGCTGCATCGTCAACGGCCAGCAGGTGGCCTACAACGAAAAACCCTTCGGACCGGGCCTCACCGACCACATGCGCGCTGTGGTCTGCAACCGCACCGCCACGCCGACCTCGTGGTCAGGCACCAGTCTGGCAGTGGCCTTCAACTACCTGGCCTTGGGACTCGACATCGACGTTACCGGTGCCTCCGGCTCCCTCATCTTCGACCAGGAGACCAGCACGAAGGTGCTTAACTCCACCTACATGATCTGGGAGTTGCGCATGGAGGACCATACCGATGAAGGCGGCGGCTACGTCAGCACCGTCGATCCCCTCATCTACCTCTCCACCAGCGGCTCCAACACCGAGTCATCGACGACCGCCCTGTGGGCGCAGCAGAAGAAGAACATGCAGCAGTTCGACGATACGCCCGTCAGCGTCACGCTGCCCGACGTCACCGACCACTGGGCCGTGGTCATCAGCCCCAGCACGTCGTGGGCCAACTATCGCCACCAGGCCGACGCCTTCGCCATGTACCAGACGCTACGCCGCCACGGCTACGACGACGACCACATCGTGCTCATCGTCGAGGACAACCTGGCGAACGACGAGCGCAACGCCTTCCCGGGCAAGATATACGTGGAGCGCAGCAGCAACCCACGGGAGACCGACCCGCTGGTGAACGACGACGTGCGCCAGGGGGCGGTGGTCGATTACCACTTCTCGCAGCTGACGCGCGACGACCTGGCCGACATCATGCTGGGCCGCCAGAGCGACCGCCTGCCGCAGGTCATCCACTCCACGGAGACCAGCGACGTGTTCTTCTTCTGGAGCGGCCACGGCGGCAACGGCGAGGGTCCGCTCTGGGGCAACGAGGACGCCCGCGGCTACGGCACCACGCGCATCAAGGCCATCGCCACCGACATGGCCGCGCAGCAGAAGTTCCGCCGCATGATGTTCAGCATCGAGACCTGCTTCAGCGGGCTCTGGGGCGAGGCCCTGAAGGGTGTGCCCAACGTGCTGGTGATGACGGCGGCCACGGGCTACGAGACGTCGAAGGCCGACGTGCACGACAACGAGCTCGGCACGTTCCTCTCCAACGCCTTCGCCCGCACCTTCCGCCGCCAGGTGAACGCCAACAACGCGGTGACCATCTACGACATCTACCGCGAGCTGTTCCGCACCACCACGGGTTCGCACGTCAGCATCTACAACCAGGAGCACTACGGCTCGGTCTATACGGAGACGATGCGCGACTTCTTCCCCCGCTGATGCGACAGCCGCCCCGCCGAAACCGCCCCTTTTGTCGCATTATCGGCCATGTGCGCTATAAGTGCGGAAGGAAAGACGGACGACGGGGAAGCGGGAACGAGAGAAAAACGTAAATTTGCATCAAAACATCGAAATAACAAAATAAAACAACAGAACTATGAAAAAGAACATTTTCCATTTCGCGCTGATGGCCGCCATGGTATGCGGCCTCAGCCTCGCCGCCACTTCATGCAAGGACGACGACAAGAGTGACAACAACAACGGTGAGAATATGGAGCAGCTGGAGTCGACGGGCGGCGAGGTGTCGATGGAGGACATCCAGCTCAGTACGCTCATCAGCAACTTCGCCGAGGTGCAGGCCGACGAGCTGCTGGCGCAGAGCGGCTGGCAGTCGAAAACCTACGAGGCCACGCTGGGACTGGTGCTCGACGAGAGCCGCCCCACAGTGCGCAGCATTGAGGTGGGCACTCTTGAGGCCGCCGACGAGCGTGCCGAGGCCATGCTCCGCGAGCTGGGCATCGACGGCCAGTCGCCCTCGGGCTTCACTTTCGCCAACGCCAGTGTGGGCACCGTGAGCTACCAGCACGGCGGCGGCACGGACGCCAACACGCTGGCCGTCATCAATCTGGACGTGAGACAGCTGCCGGGCATCTCGCAGCTGCGCATGGTGAAGGCCCTGCCCGCCAACGATGGAACCTTCGGCTACTACGGTCGCGGCGACATCGTCAGGAAGGACGGACGCCTGTGGATATGCACCCGTCCGGCCACGAAGAGGGGCGACTTCGCCTACTTCGTCAGCTTCTGGACACGCCACCGCACGGACAACTGCCGTTGGGGCACGTACAAGGACATGGTCTATCTGGCCAGTGACGAGATGGCCAGCGAGACCGACCTCATCAGCTGGCTCCACACCTTCGTGATGTGGGAGGAGGGCTACGAGAAGGTGATCAGATGTCTGCGCGAGAAGGGCATCACCAATGAAGACGACATCGAGCAGCTGGTGCCCGCCAACAGGATTGACCGCCGTGCGCTGATCAACAGGCTGCACATTAAGCCCATTGACCTGCCCGTAGAGCCGCTGTCCATGCCCGACTGGATTGATGACAACAAGTGGGGCGACACGCCGAAGGCCAACGGTCGCTACTGTGCACCGCGAAGCCTGCTGCTGGCCAACAAGTTCCGCTACGCCATCAACCCCTGCGAATACTGGGTGCCCTTCATCAGCTGGGCCACCGTCGCCGAGGCTAAGGAGATTGATGAGAGTCTCAAATCCCTGAAGTCGCAGAGTGCCAAGACGAACAGCAACCACTTCCAGTACGACATATCGACGGTTGTGGACATTCTGGACAATGGCACCAAGCTGGACAACGGCGGCGCCGACAAGTGCCAGTACGTGCTGGCCGCCGTACACTGGAAGCACGAATACTATGCCGGCAACCAGTGGGCCATATTCGACTTCACCAAGGACTGGAACGACAAGCAGAACATCAACAACACCGACATTAACGACATCAGCCTTTGGCTAAGCTGCAACATCGTGAGCGGAACCCTGAAGTTCCAGGACAACGGCGAGGCCAACGCCAGCGTGCAGAAAGTGTGGGTAGCCCGCGAGGACGCCAAGATAGAAGAGCCCGAAGAGGACAAGAACGACGATAGCAAGATCCACAAGAACGAGGTGAAGCTGTATAGCATCATCGGCACCAACGGCCAGTTCTACGACAACGTGCAGGCCGCCAAGGACGCCGGCACCAAGCCCATGGCCATCGTCACCTACCTGGGCGAGACCAAGCGCGCCGAGCGCGGAAAGGCGTGGAACGGACTGGCCATGGCGCTGGACAGGCTGCCTAAGAGGTACCAGTACACCGACGACGACCACTATCAAGAGGCCTGCGTGCCCCCCACCTTTAAGGGCGCACAGGCCGACAAGGACTTCACCGGATGGGAGACCACGCAGACCCTCGTCGGCGGATGCAGCAAGGCCCACGACCACCAGGCCGCCAAGGTCTGCAACAGCTACGCCGGCGACAGCCTGCAGCTGACGGCCCGCCAGACGGAGTTCAGCTCGTGGTTCCTGCCCAGCTTCGGACAGTGGGTGGCAACCGTCAAGGCCCTGGGCGTCAAGTACTATTATGAAAGCGAAACGAGGGTCTATTTCGTGGGACAAGGCACGATGGAGAAAGGCTTCAAAGACGCCGGCGTGCCAAACCTGTGGAATTACCTGAAGATGGTTGGAACCTCGAATGATGATTATAATATCTGGTCCTCCACAGCTGCGGACGCCGAAAGGGCCTATGCCTTCCAGAATACTGCGAAATATACTATCAACGACTATTTCAACCATTGGGCTCCCACTCAGGACGATTTGAATTACGTCATCCCCTTCATCGCCTTCAAGTACGCTGGCGGTGGAACGATAGACCAGTAAAACGCCATGCGGGCAGGGTTCTTGCGTCCCTTCGGTAGCAAGCGGCAAAGCCGAGCGCGACTCCCTCGCCCGCAACAAAATAGAGATGTAAGATGTAAGAAGTAAGATGTAAGAAGTAAGAAGTAAGATGTGAAAGATTGAAGAACAATTATAATATAAATATGTATATGAAAAAGATTTTTAACTTCGCGCTGATAGCCGCAACGGTTTGCTGCCTCAGCTTCGCCGTCACTTCATGCAAGGACGACGACAATGACAATGGTAACGGCAGTGAGAACACCCCCGAGGCCGTTGACGACCAGACATCGCTGGAGGAATACCAGCTGCAGTCTGTCATTGCCAACTTTGCCGGCATCGACGCTGCCGACGTGGTGCTGACGAAGAGCTACGAGCCGGAAATCGGCGTCGTCGATGACGCGTCGAAGCCCAACGTGCGCAGCATTGCCGTGGGCACCATCGGGAAGGCCGACACGACGGCCGTCCTGCTGCTCTCTGCACTCGGCATCGATGCCGCCAGCCCCGCCGGCTTCAGCTACAGCAGCGACCTGGTGGGCTCCGCTAACTACCAACACGGCGGCGGCGACGCCAACACGCTGGCCACCATCAACCTGGCCCTGAAGCAGATGCCCGGACTGGTGCAGCTGCGGCTGACCAAGACGGCGGGCGAGAACGCCAACACCCTGCCGCGCTACAAGGTGGGCGACATCGTGAAGTACAAGAACCACTACTGGGTGTGCGTCTATGAGGCTCCCGGATACAAGGGCAATGCCTACTTCATGACCTTCGACCACACGGGCGACCTGCACGCCACGAGCACCTTCATGTGGACACCGTCGTGGTCGGACAAGTACTGGCAGTACTCCACGCCGATGGCCGACGCCACCATGCTGTCGTTGTGGCTCATCAACTGCGTGCTGAACGACAACGGCTGGGAGAAGGTGAAGAGCAACTACCGGTACGCCGTGAGCCATAAGGAGGGATTCCAGTTGCAGGAAGAATACCTGCAGCAGATGGTGCCCACCAGCAATGACCAGCGCAAGGACTTCATCTACAAAATCTACAAGGCCAACCCCAACACCGACAAGGAATTTGTGACCTACATGGTGAGCAAGAGCCAGACGAACCTGGGCTATGCCAATGACGATAGCGACGTATGGGAAGACTACGACAACGGCAAGGGCCATCTGAAGGCCCCCACGGAGCTGCTCTGCAACACCACGCGCTACTCGGAGAACATGCGCTCGAACAACCAGTTCTGGGTGCCCTACCTCTTCCTGTGTCCCACGACGCGAGCCAAGGCATTCGACAACCACCTGAACGCCATCCCGTCGCAGAACACCAAAAAGTTCACGCATGAAATGCTGCATCCGACGCTGCAGTTCAACTCGCAGCAACTGCAGGAAAAGCTGGGCACCAACCAGGTGGCCATCATGACCGCCGCCCGCTACTGGGAACACGAATACTTTGACGGCAATAACTGGCTGCTGTTCGACTTCACCAAAGACTGGCGGAATTTCCCTAACACCGAATTCACCGCCAGCGACGTATGGATCAGCCGCTGCGTCACTAGCAAGAGCATGTCCATCGTCGATAAGGGCGTGACGGCCAGCGGATTCACCGACGTCTATGTGGCCCGCGAGGACGACTTGGATAACGTGGGCAGCTATGACTACGCGGACTTGGAAACGCCGTTCGAGGGCGAGCCGTACTACAAGTTCAGCGACGTCTATCAGGACGAGAACGGCCACCGCTGGTTCGTCATCAACAATGCTGGATTCTATAACACCGGCTTTGGCGACAAGGGCTTCTACAGCGAACTCATCTCGTTCGACGGACTGACGCCCAGCGCCGACAAGGGCACCATCACCAACCTGCCCACACGCGACCAGGCCATCCGCGCCGCCGTCTGGCTTTGGTGCTTCTTCAACGAGTCCGTACCCTTCAAGGTGGCGGATCGCAATAACATCAATTCCGGAAAGATGACTGGCTTAGGTTACAGCGTCTTCAACATCTACGACAACTGCGACTTCGACATCCGTATGCTGTTGCAGCAGGTGCGCAGCCACAAGCCGGAGTTCGACGTTCGCGAGCCCAACCACCTGATGAGCATCGCCTACCGCGACCCGAACGACACCAGCGGCAAGCAGCGCCTGTTGCGCTTCGTCAAGAACAGCGCCAACGATCAGAAGCATACCACGTTCTACTTATGGGACACCTACGTGAACAATCCTGACAGCATCACCGAGGCGTACGAAACCTACGCCTACGGCCCCTCCAACATCTACCTGCAGGACATAGCCGACCAGAACTTAGTGGATTTGTACGCCAAGGACTACTATGCCGTACAGCCCTTGTACAGCAAGGACAGCTGGGAAGATAAGACCAACAACCCCGCCCGCAACTACCGCACCGCAGCCGACGCGGCGGCCAAGGACGTGACCAACTACCTGTACAACCGCGACAAGTGGCACAACCGCACGTTCCCCACCGACATGTGGAACTCGCCCGTGGTCATGTTCCGCATGACCGCCGTCTATGACCGCGGCCCGAAGGACTACACCACGAAGACCGTCGACGGCCTCACGCTGACCCCGCTGAAGAGCCGCCCGTGGATAGACGAATACAATGAGAACCTGTATGAAGAGATCTCCAGAACGTTGGCTATCTGGCACTCCAACGAGGTCGGCATCTACGTCAACGGCAATAAGACCGACATGCCTTCGCGCAAGGATGTTTGGAAGAAGTGATCCGGCGTTGTAATTGGTCGGCCTATCGGCCTCAAAATCTCACAAAATCTAATAAAAAATCTCACAAGAGAACTGAAAGATTTTCTTAAAGATTTTGAAAGATTTTGAGCAAAGCGACCAAAGAAAAGAAGTAAACACGAATTACCACGAATTATCCATTAATTCTATGCGCAGCAAATTATATGATAAATTACATGGCAATTATATGTTGAAAGATAAACGATATGAAAAAGACTATGAACTTCGCGCTGACGGCACTCCTGGTAGGAGGCCTCAGCCTCGCCGCCACTTCATGTAAGGACGACGACAAGAGTGACAATAACAACGGAGGTAATAGTGGCAACGAGGTCGAGACCATCGAAGGCATGTCGGCCCTGGAGGACGACCAGCTGGCCGACCTCATCTGCAAGTGGACCGACACCCACTACAGCGACCTGACTGGCTCGGCATGGCGCTCGAAGACCTACGACGCCACTGTTGGTCTGGCCTTAGACGAGTCGCGCCCCGGTGTGCGCACCATGCCTGTGGGCACCGTGGAGCAGGCCGACCAGTATGCCGTGGACTGCTTCAACACGCTGGGAATAGACAGCGACAACCCCAACGGATTCACATTCTCCGACGCGCTGGTGGGCACCGTCAGCTACAGCCACGGCGGCTCGGACGCCAGCGTGCTGGCCACGATCAACGTAGATGTGAAGCAGATACCCGGCTTGCAGCAGATTCGCCTGGTGAAGCAGCTGCCCGAGAACGCCGGCGGCGCCCCCTACTACGAGCTGGGCGACGTCGTCCGCTACAAGAACCGCCTGTATATCTGTGTGTCGAACCACACCTTCGGCCAGGAGGCACGCTTCATCACCCTGAACGACCAGTCGCAGCACTCCAAGGGCAAGTTCACATGGATAGGCCACGACCAGGACAGCGTTTATAACGACGAGATGGCCAAGGCCGAGGTGCTGGCCGACTGGCTTAAGAACGTGGTGTGCGACTACAATGTGTGGAAGCGCGTGAGCGACAAGCTGACCGACTGGGGACTGGACGTGCGCCAGGTGCTGCCCGAGGACAACCTCACGCGAACCACGCTCATCAACAACATTGCCCATGAGATGAACTACATTCCCGACATTCAGAAGCCCAACCCGATATACGAGGGCATGGCCATGTGTATTGGCATCTATCCCTGGTTCGAACAAGACTCGACCAGAACGACGGCCATCATCGCTCCCGTGGGTTTCCTGCTGGCCAACAAACTGCGCTACACCGCCATCAAGGACAAGTGGGTGCCCTACATCTTCATGGCACGCGAGGGCGATGGCTACTATCAGAGACTGCGCGCAGCCCAGGCGCAAGAGCCGTCGCAATACAGCGACAAGAAGCACTTCATGTGGCAGGACCTCGGCACAGTGACCATCACGGCAGAAGACAGCCTCTTGGGAAAGAGAATCTTGAGCGAGTCGGAGAAGAACAAGCTGACGGCAGACAAATACCACATCTGCCTCATCGGCATGCACTGGACGCACTCCCTGACCCCGAACATCTCCGACGAACCCGAACCCTACTGCTGGTGGTTTGTCAAGGACTTCCTGAACCATCCCAACAATAATACTCGCGAGACGGCCAACATGTTCCCCAAGGACTGGCGCCACCGCAACATCACCAGCCGCAGCATCGTATTCAACGACAATGGCGATTCCTACGACGGTTTCACCACCGTCTATGCGGAGAGAGGAAATTTCTAAAAAGGTAACGTCGATAACTTCTAAAGATTAAACACGAATTACCACGAATTATCCATTAATTCTATGCGCAGCAAATTATATGGTCAATTACATGGCAATTATATGTTAAAGATAAACGATATGAAAAAGACAATCCGATTCGCGCTGATGGCCGTCCTGACGGTCGGCCTCAGCTTCGCCGTCACTTCATGTAAGGACGACGACAATGACAATGGCAATGGAACGGAGCAGCAGGGCAGCGACAGCACCGAGGGCACCATGACCCTGGCCGACGACCAGCTCAGCTCGCTCATCTACCAGTGGTGCGACGTGCAGAGCGGCGACCTGAGCAGCTCCAGTTTGCGACAGAAGACCTACGACGTGACCGAGGGCGTGGTGCTCGACGAGAGCCGCCCCACGGTGCGCAGCGTGGAGGTGGGCACCATTGAGGGCGCCGATGCCTACGCCGCCCGTGCCCTGCACGCCTTAGGCATCGACAACCAGAACCCCGCCGGCTTCTCGTTCAGCGACGCCGAGGTGGGCACCGTGAGCTACAAGCACGGCGGCACGGACGCCAACGTGCTGGCCACCGTCGATGTGGACGTGAAGCAGCTGCCCGGACTGACGCGTATGCAGCTCGTCAAGCAGCTGCCCGAGAACGCCGGCGGCGAGCCCTACTACCAGATGGGCGACGTCATCTGTTTCTCGAAGAAGAACCCCAACACGGGCTATAAGGAGACCAACTATGCCATCTGCGTGAGCCAGCACACGAAGAGCCAGAAGGCCGTGTTCATCACCCTGAACGACCAGAAGATGCACAAGAAGGGCAAGTTCGGATGGGACGGAGTGGGCACCGACAGCGTATGGTCGGCCTCGCAGCCCAACGCCTCGGAGACGTCGCTCTATAACTGGCTCAAGTACATCGTGCTCGACGAGGACAAGTGGCAGGCCGTACGCCACCACCTGTTAGAAGCCGTCGGGATGGACGAGGAAGACATCAACACGGTCGTACCCTCCGGCGACGCACAGCGCCACCAGCTGATATTCAACATGAGCGAAGAATACAACATCATGCTCGACGTCATGCAGACTCCTGAAGAGTCCGATAAAATAGGCATATGGGGCGGTGCCGCCCTTGCGGGCAGCTACTTCTGGAACTACATCAATCAGGCGGAAACGGATTTTTGCTCCGCGCCTCACGGCAATCTGCTGGCCAACTGGGTAAGGTACAAGACCTACTTTGACTTCTCGCCCTGGAACATGTGGGTGCCATACATCATCCTCGTGAAGGACAGCCAGTTTGCCGAATGGCAGACCGGCCTGAACAAGGTCGTCCCGCTGACCAGCCTGAGCACCTCGCACTTCAAGTGGAAGGACCTGGGCACCGTCACGCTGACACGGACCTTGAGCGGCAACACCTACCTGGGCACAAAGACCGTCAAACCCAAGACGTTCCACGTGCTGCTGGTGGCTACACACTGGCGGCACATAACCGTACGCAATTTGGACGAACCGACGAAGATCATATTTGACTTCACCAAGGACTGGCGCCAGCAGCCCGACAAGAAACTTCTTACCCGCGAGGGCTATAACGACATCCAGTGCATCTGGAACCGCATGGAGATTACCAGCTCCGAGTTCTCGTTCACCGACGAGGGTAAGCGCAACACCTACTACACCGACATCTATATCCAGAAAAACGACCAGTGATTCGTCGATAACTTCTAAAGATAAACGATATGAAAAAGACTTTCCGATATGCGCTGATGGCCGCCTTGACGGTCGGCCTCAGCTTCGCCGTCACTTCATGCAAGGACGACGACAATGACAGCGGCGGTGAGAACATGGAGCAGCTGGAGAGCACGGGCGGCGAGGTGTCGATGGAGGACATCCAGCTCAGCACGCTCATCAGCAACTTCGCCGAGGTGCAGGCCGACGAGCTGCTGGCGCAGAGCGGCTGGCAGCAGAAGACCTACGAGGCCACGCTGGGCACGGTGCTCGACGAGAGCCGCCCCACGGTGCGCTCCATCGAGTTGGGCACCATTGAGGCCGCCGACGAGCGCGCCGAAGCCATGCTCCGCGAGCTGGGCATCGACGGCCAGTCGCCCTCGGGCTTCCAGTTCAGCAACGCCTCGGTGGGCACCGTGAGCTACCAGCACGGCGGCGGCTCGGACGCCAACACGCTGGCCGTGATCAATCTCGACGTGAGGCAGCTGCCGGGCATCACGCAGCTGCGCATGGTGAAGGCCCTGCCCGCCAACGACGGCACCTTCGGCTACTACGGCCGCGGCGACATCGTCAGGAAGGACGGACGCCTGTGGATATGCACCACGCCTGCCACGAAGAAGGGCGACTACGCCTACTTCGTCAGCTTCTGGACCAACCACCGCACGGACAACTGCCGTTGGGGCACGTACAAGGACATGGTCTATCTGGCCAAGGACGAGATGGCCAGCGGACACGACCTCATCAGCTGGCTCCACAACTTCGTGATGTGGGACGAGGGCTACAACTACATCATCAGATGTCTGCGCGAGAAGGGCATCACCCATGAAGACGACGTCCAGCAGCTGTTGCCGCCAACCAATGACATCCGCCGCGAGCTCATCAAGAGGCTGCACTTCGGCCTCGACTCACTGCCCGTGTCACCGCTGACCATGCCCGAATGGATTGAGCGCAACAAGTGGGGCGACACGCCGAAGGCCAACGGACGCTACTGCGCGCCGAGAAGCCTGCTGCTGGCCGACAAGTTCCGCTACGCCATCGACCCCTGCGAATACTGGGTGCCCTTCGTCGGATGGGCCACACGCCAGGAGGCAATAGACATCAACGCTGAACTTGCCAACATGAAGTCGCAGAACGCCAAGACGAACAGCAACCACTTCCAGTGCGCCGTCTCGTCCGTCGAGGACATACGCGACAACCAGACCAAGCAGCAATTCGGCGGCGCCGACAAGTGCCAGTACGTGCTGGCCTCCGTCTATTGGAAGCACAGCTACTACAACGGCAACCAGTGGGTCATGTTCGACTTCACCAAGAACTGGAACGACAATTACAATGGCGTCGGCATCAATTTAGACCTCGAGAGCCCCTGGCTGAGCCGCAACATCGTGAGCGGAACCCTGAAGTTCAAGGACAGCGGCCAGCCCAACACCGCCCTGGAGCACGTATGGGTAGCCCGCGAGAACGAACAACTGGAGGAGCCCGAGGAAGAAAAGGACGACGACAGCAAGATTCACATGGACGAGGTGAAGCTCTATAGCATCATCGGCACCGACAGCAAGTTCTACGACAACGTGCAGGCTGCCAAGGACGCCGGAACCGAGCCCATGGCCATCGTCGTCTGTCTGGGCGACACCAAGCGCGCCGAGCGAGGAAAGGACTGGAACGGACTGGCCATGGCACTGGACAAGCTGCCTGAGAAGTACATGTACATCGACGAAGAACACTGGAACGACGAATGCCAGCCAGCCACCTTCAAAGTAGAACAGGCCACCAGCGACTTCACCGGATGGGCCACCACGCAGACACTCGTCGGCGGATGCGGCAAGGACCACGACCACCAGGCCGCCAAGGCATGCAACAGCTACGGCGACACCAGGAAGCTGACCGCCCGCCAGTCGGAGTTCAGCTCATGGTTCCTGCCCGGCTACGGACAGTGGGTGGCCGTCCTCAAGGGCATGGACGTCAACTGCGTACTCAGAGAAACTGTTATCGCGTACATGGATAACGGCACCATGGAGGAAGGCTTCAAAAAGGCCGGCGTAGAGAACCTGTGGGAATTCCTGCAGAGACACTATGAATATGAAGAGGAGTTGAACGTCTGGACTTCCACAGCCGGAAACTCAATAAATGCCTACCCCTTCCAGATGCTGTCTTCCATCAATATCGATGGCATTAGCGTTGACGAATGGGCTATCCAGAAGAACACGCCAGCAAACGTCATCCCCTTCATCGCCTTCAAGTACGGCGGCGGTGGAACGATAGACCAGTAAAACACCATGCGGGCAGGGTTCGACTCCCTCGCCCGCAACAAAATAGAGATGTAAGATGTAAGAAGTAAGATGTAAGAAGTAAGAAGTAAGATGTAAGATGTGAAAGATTTTAAGAGAAGCGTCCAAAAGAAGAACAATTATAATATAAATATGTATATGAAAAAGATTTTTAACTTCGCGCTGATAGCCGCAACGGTTTGCGGCCTCAGCTTCGCCGTCACTTCATGTAAGGATGACGACAACAACAGTGAGAACAACGGCGGCACCGAGCAGGCCGAGGGCACGATGAACGAGGCACAGCGCTTCTGGAACGTGGCCGGCCACCTGGTGAGCCCCTTCGACATGACCGACGACTACAAGGACAAGACCTTCGAGCCCACCATCGGCGAGCCGCTGGAGGGCAGCAGCACCATCCGCGTGGTGGCCGCCGACAACATGGACGTGGTGGCCTCGCTCTACAACGACATGACCGACGCCGGCATCAGCGCCAGCACCGCGTCGCACACGTTCGAGGACGGCGCCGTGGGCACGCTGACGTACACGAAGAGCACCGACGGCAAGTCGCTGGCCACCATCGACGTGAGCATCCAGCAGATTCCGCACCTGCTGCAGATCGTGTTCAAGACCAGGGAGCAGTTGGGCATCAACGCCAACACCACGGGACAGCCCTACTACTCGTTCGGCGACGTCATCAGCCGGCCCAACGCCGACGGCAAGACGGAGTACTGGATGTGCGTACACATGACCTTCACGCCACAGAACAATGGCGACTCGTACTGGATAACGCTGAACGCACTGCCCAAGGCCAACATCGAGACCTACGTGGGCTCGAACGGCTTCACCTACAAGCTGCCCAAGGGGCTGAAGACCAGCGAGGAGTCGATGCAGAACCTGGCCGAGATGCTATACGCCGCCATGGAACCCGAGGAGTGGGAGGAGAACGCCAAGAGCGACAACTGCCCGCTGGCCTTCGGCGATGTGAAGCGCGAGAACGTGAAGTACATCAATCGTTACTTCTGGGAGCGCGTGGTCAAGGGCTGGAACACGACCGGCGTCGACAAAAAGGTGTTCGGCACCAAGTGGGCCGATCTCGCCATCAAGATGCAGCCGCAGAACGGCGGTCTGCACCTGCTGCGCAAGGGTTACAGCTGGTGGTTCTTGACGAGCAACAACTGCTCGCTGTTTGAATACACCTACAAGTCGGGCGAGTACGACAAGAAGGCCAACGCCCATAACGTGTCGAACCGCGAGGTGAAGCAGGAGGTGATCAAGAGCAAGATAACCGTGAACTGCGAGAACGACTACACCAACGAGGGCTGGGTGAACGAGGCCTTCTTCGGCGACTCGCAGCCCCGCTTCATCTTCCGCTTCGCCACCGGCAACCAGCTCTTCGGCACAACGCCCAACATCTACACCACCATGGCCGGCAAGAACCGCATCAAGGACGAGTACGTCTATACCAAGATGTACAACATACCCGTGGGCAGCCACCTCGACATGGAGGAACTGAAGAGCACACGCTCGGCAGCCTTCTACCACACCGGCGACGTCTATAAGGACGAGAACGGCCACCACTGGATGGTGACCTACATGTCGGGCCACAAATACGACAACTCGCCCTACACCGAGCTGGTGTCGCTGGACGCCCTGACGTTCTCGTCGGACAAGGCCTACGCCACCAACGCCCCCACGAAGACCGAGATGTTGCGCGGCTACGCCATGCTGTGGTTCTTAGCCCACGCGGCGTACCAAGGCACGTACTCGCATAAGATTATCGCCGACGAAGAGGCGAACACAATGGGCGTCGTGCTCCAGAGCCTGAAGAAGGCCAACCTCGATCCCCGCTCGCTGCTCCAGAAGACGCTGAGAGAAGATAATGCCCGCAACGACACCGAGCACTGCAGCGTGGCCTACCGCGAGGACGGCGACACCAAGCAGCGACTGATGCGCATGATCATGACCAGCGACCTGGGAAAGAGCGACGTGCACTTCAACTTCTGGGAGCACTATCCCGCCACGCCGTCGGCCACGGCAAAGTATTGCGAGGACTTCAGCCCCGTGCCCATCTACCTGCAGGACGTAGCCAACCAAAGCATGGTTGACACCTACGGCAAGGACTACTACGCCAAGCGCCCGATTTCATCGTATAACGCATATGAAGGCTCCCCCCGCAACTACCGCACCACGGCCGACAGCAAGGCCTCGCAGGCCAGCAACTACCTGTACCAGTACACCCCGTGGTTCGACGAGCAGTACCCCACCGGCATGTGGAACGAGCCCATCCTTATGGCCTGCTTCGACGCCGTGGAGGACTATGGTGTGGAGCACAAGACCAAGACCGTGAAGGGTCACACGCTGACGCCCGTCCAGCTGGTTACGATTGGTGATGATGCCGATATCAACATCACGACGGTGGAATCGTTGTACCACTTCTGGGATACCATCATGTTCGTCTTCGAAAATGCCTTCGACATTGACGGCCAGGCCAGCCAGGTGCCGACGTACCAGGAGGTTTGGGAGAAGTAACTTCGATAAATTCAAAAATGTCAAGAATTCGAGAATTTGAGAATATATAATAATAGGATTATGAAAAAAATGATGAACTTCGCGCTGATGGCAGCTATGGTATGCGGCCTCAGCCTCGCCGTCACTTCATGCAAGGACGACGACAAAGACAATGACAACGGGAGCGGGAACGGTGAGCCGACGGCCGAGGAATTAGCCGTGGAGCACGCCGAGACGTTCTGGAGCGTGGCAGCCAACCTGGTGAGCCCGTTCGACGTGACCACCGAGTATGAGAACAAGACGTTTGAGCCGACCATCGGCTCGCCGCTGGACGGCAGCAGCACCATCCGCGTGGTGAACTGCGGCTCGATGGCCTCCGCCGCCAGCCGATTCACCAGCATCACGGGCGTGGAGATTGACGAGAACACCACGACATCGACCTACCAGGACGACGCCGTGGGCACGCTGGTCTATACGAAGACCAACGACGCCACGTCGCTGGCCACCATCGACGTGAGCATCAAGCAGATTCCCCACCTGCAGAAGATCATATTCAAGACCTCGGAGCAGATGGGTGCCAACGGCAAGTTCAGCGGCACGGCCTACTACTCGTTCGGCGACGTCATCGCCCTGGACAACGAGGACGGCTTGCAGGAGTACTGGGTGTGCGTGCGCCCTGCCCTGGGTCCCGCCGGCAAGGAGGATACCCACTGGGTGACGCTGAGCCAGCTGCCCGACAAGAACGTCTGGACCTACGAGGGCAAGAAGAAGCCCATCACGTTCAGGCTGCCCCAGCAGCTGGGCACGGACGAAATTCAGATGCAGAACCTGGCCGAGCTGCTCTACGCCGTCTGCAACCCCGAGCAGTGGTGGAAGAACCTGCAGGACAACAAGGGCGTCGATCTCTTCGGCGACCTGTATCACGAGCGCGCCCAGTACTTCAACCAGTACTTCTGGCAGATTGTGCAGAAGTTCTGGTCCGACAAGAGCGCCGGTCAGTCCATCAGCGAAAAACTCTTCGGCTACGACTTCGACGAGATGAAGAAAATCATCAACGACCAGAACGCGCTGCACCTGCTCCGCAAGGGCTTCAGCTGGTACACCACGTCCAGCAACTCGCCCACGCTCTATGAATATACCTACTCGAACGGCACGGGCAAGAAGTCGAACATGCACAGCTATAAGTCCAAGTCCGTGTCGAAGAACGTGATGACGGGCGACGGCATCAAGCTCGACTGCGTGGCCGACTACACCCAAAACCACTGGATTTGCCCCGCCTTCTTCGGCGACGAGCAGCCCCGCTTCATCTTCCGCTTCGCCACGGGCAAGGATCTGTTTGGCGCGGATCCCGGCGTCTTCCAGAGCATGAAGGGCGGCAAGCATAACATCGTGGACGTCTATGTGCTGAACGAGCAGCTGGGCATTCCCACCCAGAGCGACCTGAAGGTGTTCACCGAGGCCGATGCCAATCCCAACATGGTGACGAACAAGACTGCCAACGACAAGATGGGCGTCTATATTCCGGGCGACGTGGTGAAGGACGAGCAAGGCACGCGCTGGTTCTGCATCATGGGCTCCGGCTACAACGAATCCGGAAAAATCCTCGACGACCGCGCATGGTTCATCAGCCTCGAGGGCATCTCGATGACGGACGGCATCCCCACCAACATCCTGACCGAGGCGCAGGCTCCCGAGGTGGGCTTCCGGCTTCTCAAGATAATGTCCTATGTAAGAACGTATCAGAAATACTCAGTCACGGACAGCAAGGCCTTCATCGCAAAGAACATCTACGACTACACCAAGGTGAACATCGGCGACCTCTTCGTGATGCGCGACAGCGTCTGGCGGTTTAAGGACAACAAAACAACGAAATACTTCAACAGCCATTCGAAGAATCTTATGACCAACCTCGCCTACATCGGCAACGACGGCGAGTTGAAGCTGCTGCGCTGCGTCTTTGACCATACACAGGCCGGCAATCAACGCTCTAATTGTCAGCCGGCATCGGGCAAGAATGACTTCCAGTACCATCACTTCTACTTCTACAAGCACTACATGAACAGCGACCCCTCCAGCTGGAGGGAGCTGACCGACGACGAAAGCTCGCTGGAGATGACCCGCTACATGACGCCGTGGCCCGTGACCAACGACTGGATACTGTTCAGCGACCTGGGCAACCAAGCCAAGGTGGACCAGTGGGCCGCCAAGGATAAGTGGGTGACGCTGCCGTTAGTGGACCTGGCTAATCCCGGTGCTGACTACACGAAGCGCGAGCAGCCCCGCACAAGGGCCTACAGCAACCCCAGGGCATTGAACTTCGTGATGACCGAAAACGGCACGTTCATTGACCACCTGGGCATGTACAATGAGCCCGTGCTCTTCGTCCGCGTGATGACGGTGAAGGACGCTGGCGGCAACAAGGCCACGCTCGAGTCGGAGGACGGTCGCAAGCTGACGGTGGTTCACCTGCAGGACGATTTGGCTTGGTACAAGGGAATGAACAGTTTTGTAGAAGCATTGGGTGCTATAAACCTCATGAAATTCACCTATCTGGACAACGAGCCTTACACCATTGACTTCAAGCATGGGAATTAATTGTCAAGAATTCAAGAATTAAAACAATACGATATGAGAAAAATGATGAACTTCGCGCTGATGGCAGCTATGGTTTGCGGCCTCAGCCTCGCCGTCACTTCATGCAAGGACGACGACAACAGTGACAACAATGGCGGACAGGCTACTGCCGAGGAGCAGGCTGCCGAGGATGCGAACACGTTCTGGAGCGTGGCTGCCAACCTAGTGAGCCCGTTCGACGTGACCGCCGAGTACAAGAACAAGACCTTCGAGCCCACCATCGGTGAGGCTGAGCAGGGCAGCACCACCGTGCGCGTGGTGACGGTGCCCGACGTGGAGGCCGCCGCCAACCACTTCGCCGCCCTCGTCGCTGCCGACGCGCAGACTGTCAACACGACGTACACCTACCAGGACGACGCCGTGGGCAAGCTCACCTACACGAAGAGCACCGACGGCAAGTCGCTGGCCAAGGTCGATGTGAGTATCACGCAGATTCCCCACCTGCAGCAGATAGTCTATAAGACCGTGGAGCAGATGGGCACCAATGCCGTGACCGACGGTGTGCCCTACTACTCGTTCGGCGACGTCATCAGCCGTACGCGTGCCGACGGCGTGAAGGAGTACTGGATGTGCATCCAGGCACCGTTCACCAAGCAGGGCGAGACAAATGCCGTCTGGGCCACGGTGAGCCAGTTGCCCAAGGAGAACATCTGGAGCTACACGGCCTCGAACGGCTACACCTATCAGGTGCCCTACAATATCGGTACCAACGAACAGTACATGAAGGACCTGGCCGAGATGCTCTACGCCATCACGTCGCCCGGCGCATGGCTGAGGAACCTGGAGGAAGGTCCTGCCAACATGAAGGCCTTCAATCTGGTGACGAAGCAGAACGTGAAGTACATCAACCAGTGGTTCTGGATGCGCGTACTGAAGGCTTGGCAGGCGAAGAACCTGGCGCAGACCATCTTCGGCGTGGATGATGTGAATTCGTTTGGCAATACGCTGGGCGATCAGGATAATGGCCTGAAGCTCCTCTACAAAGGCTACAGCTGGTGGACAAAGTCGAGCAACAACCTGTCGCTCTATGAAGCCAGCATCGCCAAGGGCGACGGCAACGAGGCCAACGCCCGTCACGTGACGTGGAAGGAGGTGAAGAAGAACGTCATCAAGCCCGAGAAGATCGAGGTGAACTGCGTGACCCAGTTGAAGAACGGCACGCAGTGGATCAACAAGGACTTCTTCCCCGAGCACTATGATAAAATAGCAACGCCGCGCTACATCTTCCGCTATGCCACCACCAGGCAACTGGCCGGCACCACCGCCTTCGAGTCGATGGACAACATCAACGGCATCAAGGACGAGTATGTCTATACGAAGGAGTACAACATCACCGTGGGCTCCAGGCAGAAGATGGACAACACCATCGTGAAGCAGGAAGACTACCTTGCAGACGGTGCCATCAGCGCCGACGAGGTGAAGGTGGGCTACTACCTTTGCGCCGACGGCAGGTTCTGCGAGTCCATCAACGACGCCAACGGCAACCATAATGGCGCCGTGGCCGTGGTGGCCTACACGGGCGGCAACAAGCGCGTGGAGAAGGGCAAGGACTGGAACGGCCTGGCCATCTCGCTGATCACCAATCCCGTGGGCAATTCGTGGAGCAACGAGATCTACGACAACTGCCCCAACCTGACGATGTACGACAATTACACCTACGCCTTGGACGACTTCACCGGCTTGGCAGCCACCGAAGCGCTGGCTGGCGGCTGCGGCAACTTGAACCACATCCACAATGCGGCCGAATACTGCCGCGACTTCAAGGATAAGGTGAACAAGCGCGGCAACTCCATCAGCTCGTGGTTCCTGCCCAGCTTCGGTCAGTGGATTTTGGCCATCGAGGGTCTGGGCGGCGTGTGGGAAGACGGCGCCATCAACATCAACACCATAGTATTGCAGGACCACCGCTTGCATTCGATCTACACGGGCGACAACAGATTCTGGACTTCGAGCGCCATGAACCAGTCGAACGCCTACTACTTCACGCTCGGCACGAAATTCTCGAGTACGAATGCCAAGAAGGATAAGCAGCTGAGGGTCATTCCGTTCATCGCCTTCAAGTACGGCGACGGTGGCAAGGAGGATCAGGATCCTGCGTTGTAATTGGTCGGCCTGACGGCCTCAAAATCTCGCATTTGAGCGTTCCCGGAGCGAAGCGTCCAAAAGAAGAACAATTATAATATAAATAGGGAACGATATACCTGTTGACAGTAACTTCCCATTTTGTATAAATATCCAATATAGGTTAAAAATCCCATCGACATTACGGATATGTCGATGGGATTTTGTAATTTTGCAATATCGTTTTACAACGACTCTTGCCCCAATATTAATAAAGGATAGGGCACCCATCAGGCCCACGTCATCATCGGCTCGCGTGCCTATGCTGCCGACGACAAAACGCCGTTGGGCTCTCTACCTGCTCAACAACATTCTGGGCGGGCCGGGTCTCAACTCGCGCCTGAACCTGTCGCTCAGAGAGCGCAACGGACTGGTGACTACCTGCACAGCGGAAAGGAGCGTAACCTCAGCGACATCATGCGTCACATCGACTGCCTCACCCCCGAAGACCTGCAACAGGTGGCCCGCGACATCTTTGCAGAAGATCATCTCACTACATTGATTTACGAATAGCAGATAAAAATCGCAATGCATTGCGATTTTTGCTATTTCTTCAAGGAATTATTGCTCTATTTTCACCAAAATCGCATTATAATGAGATTATGACACAGCAAGAAGAGAGCTAGAATCTGGCAGCTATTTCATATTCTGTTCATGACAGGCATCATGAATAGTAATGGTGTTGCCGTCGATAGAATATGCATAATACCAATTGCCTGCCTGTGCCATATGCCATTTCTTCCACCGTTCAATTGTTGGCTTACGTCGCAGAGAAGACTGCTCAATACAATAGATTGCATCAACAGTCTTGTTGATGTATCTAAGCATATCTTCGTAAGAATAAATGTTCGGGTATTTCAAACTCACATTCCTGTAGAAAGCCCTAACCTTTCTTACAGCAAGAGGTTTGATGATATATTCATAATGCATCTTTCATTCCGTATACTGATTTGAGATCGCTTATCAGCAGCTCCCTAAGTTCTTCGGGTGTATAGCTATCCTTTCCCTCTGGTAATGTTAGTTCGTCATCCTCATAAAGTGATGGGTCGGAATAGTCTATGTCCAATTCCTGAGGCTCATCAAGCTGCACGAACAGTCCCGTTGCCAGCAAGGCAGCAAGTTTCTGGTTGGCTACGCTATCATTCTCATTATACGATAATGTTATTGTGCACATTTTAAAACATAGTTTTGTATTCTGCTGCAAAAATACGAACTTAATTTCATATTTCCAAATAATTCTTCAAAAATTGCTTTAATGACGGTTTGGGCTAACCCTCAAACCTTGGAACGAATTCCCGTGGCCCGCGACATCTTTGCCGAAGATCATCTCACTACATTGATTTACGAATAGCGATACGTCGTTTCGCCCATCGCGAAACGGCATATCGCGATGAACCAGTAAAATCTCTTAGGCCTACTAGGATTTTTTTCTCGGCTTAGCAGAGTTTTCCTATTTTTAGCCTAGACCTAACCCAGCATCAAGGAAATCCTTTGTATGCTCGCGAAGCGGACAACCATCGATGAAACATACCAGATAATGGTCGGCCTTTTCACGAAATACCTCTTTCTGCTGCTCTGCAGTTGATATATTGTCTATCTGTTTTTTCATTAAATTTAATTAGTTTGTTAATTTTTCGACACGAAATTACAAAATAAATGTGATTAAACAAAAGAAATTATGGAAAGATATTATAAAAAACAAAGAAAGCCATCACACAACTACTTAACACACTGATATACTGCGTGTTAATCCGTGATGGCAATATCTAAAAGCCATCACGTAGCCATCACATTGAATGATATAACTGAATATAATCTAGAAAAAATAGACATAACAGACTGATATAAAGCATGTTTCACAACAGCGTATATAAGTGGAACTAACAGTTCCCATTGGAGGAACTGATAGTTCCACCTCATGGTACTGAGAGTTCCAGTGTGTGATACTACTTTGAAATAAGTGAGATAGAAATCGGCGCAACAGCAAATATAATGTAAAGAACAATGAATTGTGATGGCTACGTGATGGCATAACAAGGATGCCATCACAGCCTTACTTCCTGTAAATCAGAATATTAGCATAGAGTGTGATGGCTTAGACTAATCTTTAGAAAAATATTAAGTGGAAATATTTGGATAACATTTCTAAAAGTATCACCCCTAACTGAAACAAAATGTTTATGCATTGGAAAGACTTTCATCCAAGTTGTGCCCGAAAATTCTTTGGAACAAAGGATGTGCCCTTGCTGGAGTACAAACATGCACCTGAAGAACTTCTCGCTTTACCGACCTGCAGAGGACTATCAACTGACGCCAGCTTATGACCTGCTGAATGTTGCCATTGCCAATACTGGAAGAAAATGTTGTACAGCGTCTCGTTGCAGGGCTTCATAAGGTGTTTCCAAAATGGCAACAGCTCATAAAAGATTCCTTCCTCAGCGAAGATCAGAAACAAGCGTATGAAGAACTGGTAATTGTGCGACTGAATAGATTAAAAACGGAACAAGTGGGCAAAAATGGAACTAAAAGGATGGAATAAGTGTTTTCATTTTTGTAGTGTAACAATATAGATAAGAGGATGTGCCTATATGACACACCCTCGTCTTAATTTTGCAGGACTACTTGCTGAGTTCACTTCATAAATCTGTCCCAGGAAGGTATCGCCTTCAAAGGACAGACTGTCGTTTAGAACGGTTTGCCGTTGAGGATGGCTGCGCAGAACGAGCCCGTGAACGAGTCGCCAGCACCTACCGTGTCAGCAACGGTCACCTTCGGCGTCTCCTGGAAAGACGTCAGACCAGGCGCAAAGACGTACGAACCATTGGTGCCACACGTCAGAACCAGCCTCCTCAATGACATCCTTGGTATAGAACTGCTGGCGCAGATTGATATCGAAAATCTTCAGGCAGTCCTCTGGCGTGTTGTCAAGGAACTGGCGGATGGTGGCCCAGGAAGTGACATTGCGCTGAGCCAGTGAACCGAAACAAACGGCACGGCACTGACGGGCAACCTCTGCAATATCTGGTGTGTAGGGAATGTTGTCCCATGCCACATTCTCCTTGATCTCATAGGCAGGAATGCCATCGCCTGACAGCGTAACCTGTACTGTACCTGTGGGGAAGGGCACCCGTGGCATCAGGTAGTTCAGTCCGTGTTCTTTCAGCGCCTCGATGGTCTCTTCGGCCAGCGCATCCTCACCCAGTGCACTGATGGCCAGTGTCTGCAAGCCAAACTGTCCGGCATGATAAGCAAAGTTAGCGGGGGCACCGCCCAGTTTCTTTCCTTCGGGAAGAACATCCCATAAAGCCTCTCCGAGACCTACTACAAATCGTTTCTGTTCCATTGTCTTATGCGGTTTTTAATTGTTTGATATACGTAAAGAGGTAGATGACGCCAACAGCCATTACCAACACGGCGCCAGCCTGTCCCATGGCATCGCTCATGAAGCCCATCAGCAGCGGGAAGATGGTACCACCAAACAGTCCCATTATCATCAGGCCGCTCACCTCGTTCTGTTTCTCAGGCATCGACTCCAGAGCGGTAGCGAAACACATGGAGAAGACATTCGAGTTGCCGTAACCCACCAGAGCTATGGCTATGGCAGTATAGAGCATCCACTGCTCAGTGCCGACGAACAGTCCGCACATCGACAGGGCCATCATGGCGATAGAGATGGTGAAGAAGGTGCGCATCTTCAGCACGCGGAGGAAGAACGAACCCGTCAGACAGCCCAGGGTACGGAAGATGAAGTACAGACTTGTGGCAAATGCCGCCTCGTTGAGCGTCATTCCCAGGCGCTCCATCAGAATCTTCGGTGCGGTAGTGTTAGTACCTACGTCAATACCCACATGGCACATGATTCCCAAGAACGACAAGAGGACGATAGGTGTTCCCAGCAGTTTGAAACACTCTACAAAGGTCGACGGCCTGCCCTCAATGGGTGGCTCCTCGATAGGTGTTACGAAGAGCAGCACCGTAGACAGGATGCCCACCACGAAGAAGATGCCGAAGAGCACGCGCCAGTTCAGTCCGAACTCAGGAATGACCAGTGTAGCGCCCCACATAGCCAGATAAGGTGCCGAGAAGGAGGCAATAGCCTTGATGAACTGACCGAAGGTCAGCGTTGCTGCCAGGTTGCCGCCCCCCATCACCGTCGATACCAGCGGGTTCAGCGAGGTCTGCATCAGTGCGTTGCCGATGCCCAGCAGTGAGAAGGCTATCAGCATAATGCTGAACGTCTCGCCAAACAGTGGCAAGAGTAGCGACACGACAGTCACCACCAGCGACAGCAGTACAGTCTTCTTACGACCGATTTTGTTCATCAGCATGCCCGTGGGTACGCTGAAGATGAGGAACCAGAAGAATACTAGCGATGGCAGTACGTTGGCTACTGAGTCGCTCAGTGCGAGGTCTTCCTTTACATAGTTGGAGGCAATGCCCACCAAGTCCACGAAGCCCATGCAGAAGAAGCAGAGCATCACGGGAATCAGGTAAATCGTTTTGTTTTGCTTAGTCATAATATATTATAATTATCAATTCTTAACTCTTAACTCTTAATTCTTAACTTGATAGATCGTAGCCTTTCCACCTTTCACCTTGAGGGTGTTGTAGGGCTCTGACGGGAATACCAAGTTGGTCATAGCCATCTTGCCCTCTGCATCAAACACCTCGATGCTGCAGCGGTCGATGAAGATGCGCAGTTGTTTGATGGTGCCAAACGTTGGGGCTACCGTCACAGCAGGGAATGCCTCGCTGAAGCTGACGTCGCCACTCTTCACACGCTCCATCATAAACGTCTGCTGTTGGCCGTCGTATTTCATCGTCACCTTTTCGCCCTTGTTGTTGGAGAGCACTATCTCCGTCTGACTCTTTGTGTCGATGAGAATCTCGCAGGCCTCGGTAGGATTCTTTATCTTTGCACCACGCACGTCCAGCATCTCCTTGGACGGTATTACGCTGACGTAAGTCTCTTCACCATGATGGAACAGTCCCAGGTCGCGGGGTATGGAGTTGGCTGAGCGGAACTGCTTGGTGGGTACCTGGTTGGCATACTGCCAGTTAGACATCCATGCCAGTACCGTGCGGCGGTTGTCGGGTGCATTGTAGAACGACACCGTAGCATAGTGGTCTTTGCCGTAGTCCAGCCACTTCGTCACCTTCGGCATCGACTCGCACGTGAACTTGTGACCATCGAACTGTCCTACGAAATATTGCGTAGCACTACCGCCAAAGGGTCCACCAGGATTGATGTTGCAGATGAGCACCCACTTGTTGTCTATCTTGAACAGGTCAGGACACTCCCACACACCGCTGTGGTTGCCATACTCCTTGCCAAATGACGACTCATACTTCCATGCCTTCAAGTCCTTCGACGAGTAGATGCGCATCTCTTGACCTGCAGCCAGAATGAGGTTCCACATCTTGGCATCCTCGTTCCAGAATGCTTTGGGGTCGCGGAAGTCGGGTATGTCACTGGTTGTCAGTATGGGATTGCCACTATACTTCTTAAAGGTACGGCCGCCATCCTTTGATACCGCCATGGATTGTGTTTGATGGTGGCCTGCGGAAGTGTAGAAAGCCACCACATCGTTGCCATTCGTCACACATGAGCCGCTGAAGACAGAACCTAACCAGTCGGCCTCGATAGCCAGTGGCTGAGCCTCCCAGTGGATTAAGTCCTTCGAGGTGCTGTGCCCCCATGTCATATTCTCCCACTGACTGCCGTAAGGATTATACTGGTAGTAGAGGTGCCACACACCGTCCTTGTAA
>ONYS01000092.1 GCA_900322095.1 uncultured Prevotella sp. | reverse complement strand
CGTTGCCTTTATTACAAGTGTAAAGATACAAAAATTATCTCATATACCATCATATTATTGCATTTTTTTGCGTTGCGGACTTTTTAAAGTGGACTCATTCTCTAATTCTCAAATTCTTTACAAAAAATAATAATCAGAGGATTCTCTTCATTTTGACGAAGAGAAATAATTCTGAAGATTTTCGTAAATCGCGGCCTTATTAGAAATAAAATCATTATTTTTGTAAGTCTAAACAATGCCAAGTACAGCAATATGAATTTCGAAGGAGTATTCAAACAGATAGACGATATACTTTGGAAGGACGCAGGATGCTCCACCGCACTCGACTACGTGGAGCAGAGTTCGTGGATCCTCTTCCTGAAATATCTCGACGACATGGAGCAGACGCGCGAACTCAAGGCCGAGCTCGCCGGCGAGGATTATCACCGCTTCATCGACGAACGCCACCAGTGGAGCGCTTGGGCCATGCCGAAGGACAGCGCCGGCAACTACGACCACACGCGGGCCCTCGTGGGACAGGACCTGCTCGACTTCGTCAACACGGACCTTTGGCCCTACCTCTCCCGCTTCAAGGAACGCTACGACACCAACACCATCGAATACAAGGTGGGCGTCATCTTCTCAGAGATCAGCAACAAGATCACGAGTGGCTACACCCTGCGCGGCGTCATCGAGCAGGTGGACAACCTCCATTTCCAGACCGCCCAGGACAAGCACGAGATGTCGGCCCTCTATGAGGAGCGGCTGCGCCAGATGGGCAACGCGGGGCGCAACGGTGGCGAATACTACACCGCCCGTCCGCTCATCCGCACCATCATCAAGGTGCTGAAACCACAGATTGGCGAGACCTTCTACGACGGCGCGGCCGGCAGCTGTGGCTTCCCCTGCGAGGCCTACCTCTACATGCACGACCATACCCGTCCCGGCACTACTGACGAGCAGACGCTCCAGACCCACACCTTCTATGCCAAGGAACTGAAAGGTCTGGCCTACATCATAGGCATGATGAACATGATCCTGCACGGCATCGAGAGTCCCAACGTCATCAAGACGAATACCCTCGCCGAACCGCTCTCCGACATCCAACCGCGCGACCAGGTGGACGTCATCGGCGCCAACCCGCCCTTCGGCGGTGCGGAGCGTGAGGAAATTCAGCAGAACTTCCCCATCAAGAGCAGCGAGACGGCTTACATGTTTCTCCAGCATTTCATCAAGATGCTGAAGCCGGGCGGTCGTGCGGGCATCGTCATCAAGAACACCTTCCTCAGCAACTCCGACAATGCCAGCGTGGCCCTGCGCAAGAAGTTACTCACGGAATGCAACCTCACTACGGTGCTCGACCTGCCGTCGGGTGTATTCACAGGAACGGGCGTGAAGACCGTGGTGCTCTTTTTCCGCAAGGGTGAGCCCACGAAGAAGGTGTGGTATTATCAGCTCGACAAGCATTTCACCAAGACGCATCCCATGACCGAAGCCGACCTCGCCGAATTTCTCCAGCTCCAGGCTACGAAAGCGGAGAGTGAGCACTCGTGGAACCTCGACACCGCCACGCTCGATGCCAACTACGACCTCAGCGTGAAGAACCCGAATAAGGTGGAAGAGGTCGACGACCGCACACCGCAGGAGATTGCCTCCGTGCTCGTGGAGCTGAACAAGGAGAATACGGACTTGCTCAAACAAATAATGAAGATGATGGGATGAAAGAAGGGTGGGAATATAAGAAGATAAAGGAAGTAGGGACAGTTATAGGAGGATCTACGCCTAATACGAGCAACAAAGAGTATTGGGGCGGCGATAACTGTTGGATTTCTCCAGCTGAACTTGATGGAAGCCATTATCTCTATGATTCTAAAAAGAAAATAACAGATAAGGCAGTAAAAGAGAAGAATCTAAAGCTTTTACCTGTTGGGACAGTCATCCTGTCTTCAAGGGCGCCTATTGGCAAAGTTACAATTAACAAAGTTCCCACCTATTGTAATCAAGGATTTAAATGCGTTGTTTGTGGCAAGGATTTGTACAATGAATTTTTGTACTGGTGGTTTTGGGGACATACAAATTATTTAAATTCAATTGGTAAAGGAGCAACTTTCGTAGAAATATCTAAAACGGTTGTTGAAAATATAGAGATTCCCGTTCCTCCTCTTTCCGAGCAGCAGCGCATTGTCTCTTATCTTGATTCTGCCTTTGCGAAGATTGATGCCGTAGCGAAGAATGCCGAAGATTCCCTCAATGAAGCTAAGGCTTTGTTTCAATCGGCTTTGACTAAAATGATGGAGCCGAAAGATGGATGGAAGAAAAAGAAGTTGGGCGAAGTACTTAATTTAAGAAGAGGACATGATTTGACGCATAGCCAAATGGAAGACGGTGATATTGTTGTAGCAGGTTCCAATGGTCCTATTGGATTTCATAATGTTGCGACACCAATCTCACCATGCATAACAATTGGTCGTAGTGGAAGCGTCGGATCAGTGAATATGTATGATAAATGTTGGGCTCACAATACTACATTATATATTGACGATTTTAAAGGTAATAATCCAAAATACCTTTATTATATTCTTACATCATTAAATCTAGCCAAACTAAATAGTGGTAGTGCCGTTCCAACATTAAATAGAAATTTCATTCATCCGATCAGCATACCCTTTGTAAAAGACGTCTCTAAACAAAAAGCTATAGTTGCTACCCTTGATTCTCTAAAGTCCAAGGTCGACCAACTGCAAGATAATCTCTCCCGCACCCTCACCGAGTGCACAGCATTAAAGCAATCGATATTACGTCAAACCTTTGAGTAAAAGCAGCATCGCATTATGAGCAAGATATCCATCCGTTTCTATAAAGACCACGAAGTACGTGCCGTATGGGACGACGCATCATCGAAATGGTACTTCTCTGTGCTTGACGTTGTTGGGGCCATCAACGATGAGGATGACTATGCCAAGACACGAAACTATTGGAAGTATCTTAAAGCCAAGCTCCGTAAGGAAGCACCTGAAGTGGGTAGTGTCACTACCCAGTTGAAGATGACGGCCCCCGATGGCAAGCGAAGAATGACCAATGTGATGGATGCGGACGGCATCAAGTTCTTGGCAAGCCATATAAACAACAGCAAGGCCATGGATTTTCTCGATTGGCTGACCTATAGCGACAACACGATTGACGGTCAGAGCCGCAAGAAAGCCTATACGCTCTTTGAGAGTAACCTGCTCGATTCTATCCCCGAAGGAACTATGCGCGGCCTGCAACAGATTCACGCTTATCTCTTTGGCGGGCTCTACGACTTCGCAGGACAAATCAGAAGCAAGACCATCTCTAAGGGAGGCTTCACCTTCTGCTTAGCTCAGTATCTGCCAGACCAATTGAAACGGGTGGAACGCATGCCGGAGTCGACCTTCGATGAGATTGCAGACAAATATGTGGAGATGAACGTTTGCCATCCATTCATGGAGGGCAACGGCCGCAGCACGCGCATCTGGCTCGACCTGATGCTCAAGGCTCATCTCAAGAAGTGCGTCGATTGGAGCCAAATAGACAAGCGCGCCTATCTGGAGGCCATGACACTGAGCGTGGCCAACGCTTCGCGCATCAAGCAATTGCTGCTTGGCGCGCTCACAGACAAGATTAACGACAGGGAGATGTGGATGAAAGGCATCGACTACTCCTATTATTACGAACAAGAAGACTAAAACTCTCAGGCTATGAACGAAAGCGATACACGACTCCATAAGATTGACCCGCAGTTGAAGGCGGCGGGTTGGGACGTGGTGGACGGCAGCCGTATCACGACGGAATACTATTTCACTCTCGGAAAGGTGAGCAAGACCGTCAAGAACAAGCCCAAGAAGGCCGACTACGTGCTCATCTACCGCAATGTAAAGTTGGCTATCGTTGAGGCCAAGAGCGACGAGGTGGGCTACAAGGAAGGCATCGCCCAAGCCAAGGGCTATGCCTCGACGCTCGACATCCGCTTCACCTACGCTGCCGACGGCGACCATGTCTATGAGATTGACCGCGACCCGCACAGTGGCGGCGAGCATGAGGTCGACAGGTTCCCCACGCCCGAGGAGCTCTGGCACCGGCAGTTTGGCAAGGCCGACTACTGGCGCGATAAGTTTCGCACGCAGCCCTTCTATCAGGACAGCGAGAAGCACCTGCGCTACTATCAGGAGATTGCCGTCAACCACGTGCTCGACGCCATCGCCCGGGGCGAGAAACGCATCCTCCTCACTCTGGCCACGGGAACGGGAAAGACCCTCATCGCCTTCCACATCGCCTGGAAACTCTTTCAGACCAAATGGAACGTGGCAGGGACTCAGACGCGGCCGAAGATTCTCTTCCTCACCGACCGCAACATCCTGGCCAACCAAGCCTTCAACAAGTTCACAGGCTTCGAGCAGGACGCGCTGGTGAGAATCCGTCCGGGCTCTGTGCGCAAGGACGGACAGGTGCCCACCAACGGCTCCGTCTTCTTCACCATCTTCCAGACGTTTATGGCGGGCGAGGAACCTTACTTCGGTCAGTATCCCAAGAACTTCTTCGACCTGATCATCATCGACGAGTGCCATCGCGGTGGCGCCAACGACGAGAGCACATGGCGCGGCATCATGGAGTATTTCGACTCGGCCGTGCAGCTCGGTCTTACGGCCACGCCACGCGTAGCCATGAACGTCAACACCTATCAGTATTTCTCTTATCACGCCTACGAATACTCGCTGAAGCAGGGCATCGACGACGGTTTCCTGACGCCCTTCCGCCACTTCAACATGAAGTCGACCATCGACACGTATCACTATACGCCCGACGACACCGTGCTGGCCGGTGAGGTGGACCCCGCGAAAACCTACACCGAGGAGAACTTCTATCACGGCGACATCGCCATTGCCGAGCGCGACCGGGGCCGAGTGCGCCAGTTCATGGACAAGATGGGCAGTACAGACGAGAAGACCATCGTCTTCTGTGCCAGTCAGGAGCATGCCGCCGTCATCCGTGACATGATCAACCAGTATCACCAGCAGCAGACCGGCGAATACAACAGCGACTACTGCGTGCGCGTGACGGCCAACGACGGCGATACGGGCGAGGCCTTTCTGGCTGACTTTGAGGACAACGAGAAGACCATCCCCACCATCCTCACGACGAGTGAGAAACTCTCCACTGGCGTGGATGCGCTCAACGTGAGGAACATCGTGCTGATGCGCCCCATCATCTCGATGATTGAGTTTAAGCAGATCATCGGTCGTGGCACGAGACTCTACGACGGCAAGTATTTCTTCACCGTGTTCGACTTCGTCAGGGCCTACGAGCACTTTGCCCAGCCCGAGTGGGACGGTGAGGCGGTGTGCCCGGTCTGCGGCAACAATCCCTGCACGTGCAAGAAGCCGAAGCCGGGCAACAAACCCGGTGGTGGCGGCGACAAGCCGGGCGGCAGCGGGAAACCACAGAAGCAGACCATCGAGATCAAGCTGTCCGACGGCAGGCGGCGGGCCATCCAGTATCAGACCGAGGTGATGTTCTGGAGTCCTGAGGGAAAACCGGTGCCCGCGCAGGACTTCATCAAGGAGATGTACGGTCGTCTGCCCGATTTCTATTCCTCAATCGACGACCTCAAGCAGCAGTGGGCCGACCCGGCAAAGCGTGAGGAGTTGCTCAACAAACTGGGTCAGGCCGGCTACGGCGTGGAGGTGCTCAGTCAGATTCGTCATATCATCGATGCCGACAACGCCGACCTGCTGGATGTACTGGAATACGTCTCCTATGCTGTCAGTCCCATCGAGCGGAAGAAGCGGGCGGAGAAGACGCGCGACTATGTCGACTCGCTCACGCCGGCACAGAAGAACTTCGTCGACTACGTCATCGTGGCCTACATCGAAAATGGGGTGAAGGAACTGAGCAAGGCCAACTTACCTGGTCTGATTGAGCAGAAGTTCCACGACGTGAACACGGGCATCACGCAGTTGGGTGGCATAAAGGCCGCCAAGCAGGTCTACGACAACTTCCAGAGAAAACTATATCTGTTGTAGAAGACCCACCCCCAACCCCTCCTGGACCCACCCCTATCCCCTCCCTATAGAGGGAGGGGGGAAGCAAGCGGGGAGTAAATGGTAGGAGCGCATAAGAGGGTCGTCATTCCTGACGACCAAGATTTCCGAACGACCCTTCAAAACTACAATAGGTCGTATTTCCGGACGAACCTTTAACAATAAATCGATTATCTTTCTTGGCCGTCAGGAATGACGGCCCTCCTATGCACATCATTCGTTATTTATTACTAGCAAATTCTCTTTATTTCATGGCCCAAGAAGATTCTCTAATTCTCCAATTCTTGACAAAAAAATCAAGGATTAGAGAATTATAGAATTTCCTTTCTCGCCGAGTACAAAAAAATTCTCTAATTCTCAAATTCTTGACAAAAAAGTCTAGGATCAGAAGACTCTCTTTCTTGTAGCTATCGGAACTTTCCCGTTCATACTAATCCAAATCCTCCCGTTGGATCAGTTCTGTCGCAGGGCGGAAAGAACCTCCATCACCTGGAGAGAGAGGTCCTGATAGTGGGACATGAGGGAATAGTCCTTACGCTCCCATATCTCGCTGAACTCCATAAACTCATGTGTCAGACGCGAGGAATACTTGTTCAGGCGGAAATTCTGCGTGCGGCCGTCCTTGGTTATCTCCACTTCGGCAAACTCGTTGGGCGCTCCGACAACGCGAATTGTGCCCCTCTCGCCCTCTATCAGGATGGAGGACGGACCGGCACAGTCCTTTGCGGCGGAACAGACCGCCTTCATGCTGTCGTAGTTGAGGACGGCGATGCCCGAGGTGTCTACGCCGTTGAAGCCGCGGTTGGCGAAATAATGGCAATCCACGGGGCGGCCGAAGAGACCCACCATGGCATTGAGGTTATAGACGTTGAGGTCCATCAGCGCTCCGCCTCCGAGTGCTGGATTGAAGGCCGGTGCTACGTCGCCCTTCAGATAGCGGTCGTAGCGGCTGGAATACTGGGAGTAGTTGCACATGACCAGGCGTACGGGCGAGATGTTTTTCAGTTGCTCACTGACGAACTTGAAATTGGGAGTGTGGAGGAGACTGACGGCCTCGAAGAGGTAGAGCTGACGCTCGCGGGCCATGTCGACGAGTTCTTTGGCCTGGTCGTATTCCAGACAGAAGGGCTTCTCTACGATGACGTTCCGGCCTGCCAAGAGAGCCAGCTTAACGTAGTCGTAATGGGCGCTGTTGACCAGGGCAATGTAGAGGAAGTCGGCCTTGTCCTCTGAGAGCAGTTGAGTGTAGTCGTTATAGACTGTCGGGATGCCATTCTCCTGGGCCAGCTGGTGGGCGGCCGGACTATTGCTGTGGCTATAGAGGCTGGTGATGCCGATGCCTTCAGCCTCCGTTCGGAGCATCTTGATAATTTCTTTGGCAATCTTGCCGGAACCGACAATACTTACATTCATCATATTCAAAGGGTTGGATAGTTTATCATCACTTATTATACCCGGTGGAAATCCTGTGGCAGACAGGAACATTCACCTGGCTTTGCAGTCGATAGGGATTGTGCCAAGTGGAACGTGCTGTGTGGGCTTGAGGCGCAGGCTGTCGGGGGGACTTTCTGCGGGCTTATCTCATCGTTGTAGGTGCGTAGACAGAATGACATCCCAAAGTTACAGAAAGATGATATCATCAGCAAATACTCATGCAATAATTTTAGGAAAAATAACATTGGGCTTGTAGTTAGTTCTGTCCCTTCTAATGTGCTCCCTTCGGAGTTGTAGGAGCGTCGTCAGGAATGACGACGAAGAAAGAAGGGGAAGACCCACCCCTATCCCCTCCCTACGTAGGGAGGGGATAGGGGTGGGTCGAGAGTAGGTGGGTCTTCCCGTGCCATGAAAAAGGCAGCCACCCATACGGGAAAGCTGCCTTGATGTATAAAATATGGAGGGTAAAAGAGCTGTCGGGGGAAATCACTTGAATCTCGCTTTAATCTCATCCAGCGAGATGCAACGGATGCCCATGTTGCGCATGTCGAAGATGTTGTTCTTGGCCACTTCTTCGGTCTTGGCCGAGCAGGCGTCGGTGTCTACAATCGTCTCGTAGTCGTAGCTCATGGCGTCATTGGCAGTGCCGCGGACGCAATTGGGATATTGGGTGCCGGCAAGTACTACGGTCTTTACGCCCATCCTGCGGAGTATGAGGTCGAGTTGGGTGGCGAAGAATGCGCTGTTGCGGTATTTCTGGACAATGAGGTCCTCCTTGGCTGGAACGAGACCATCAACCAACTGGTATCCCTCTGTTCCGGGTACGCAGTAGCCCGGCTTCCCGTCAACGAAGAGGGGAATGCGGGGAGCGTCGACGTCGACGCCTGTGGCCTCATGGGCCCGCATGATCCAGATGACCTTCCAGTTCTTGGTACGGCCATAATCAATCAGCTTGTTGATGTCAGGTATGGTCTTCAGCGCGCCGTCAACGCAAAGTACAGCGCCTGGCTTGACAAAGTCGTTCTGCATGTCGATCACGAGGATGGCCACGTCGTGCTTCTCGGTGAGTGATGTGGGATAGCTTTGTGCGCCGGCTTCTATCACGGCCAGCATAAACAGAAGTGAAAGAATGATTTTTCTCATATTCGTATCGTTTTGTTAGACATTCTCGGTACAAAGTTATAAAATGCTCGGTGATAAATCTAAAAATAAAGCAATAAGAAATCAATAATCAGATATAAATTTTCAAATTGATTAAATTCTGCCTTGTTTTATAACGTTTTGATATATGAAATCAAAGAATAGCGGCTATATTTTTGTCTTTTATAAGGAAGCGGTCTCCTTTGCCTTTATGAAAGTCCCTACAATCCTGTCAGATCATACTATGTTTCATCTTTAAGACAAAAAATAAGGATCAAGGCGTATGGGAATCAAATTTAATTCGTATGTTTGCAGGCAAAACCAAACCCAAATCCAATGACTAATTTAGGAGACATTTACAACAAGGAATATCGCTTCGAGTTCACCCCCAGTAAGAATCCCTGGAATGGTGAGGGCGTACCCAAAACTTCGTCCACTGCGGATGATACCTTACGGTTCACTTATGAGGAGTTGTATTATCTACGAAACTTCTTTAAAGAGTTTGGTAGGGATGCCTCGTTTGATGACTTAGAAGAATTCAATGAGGATATGTATGAAGAAAATAGGGACTTCCTCGCGGACATGTTGTATCTACAATTGGACAGATTGCGTGCCAAAGATGAAGCATTAGACATGAGCATAACTTTTGACGACTATGAGGTGGTCTGGCCGGAAGAACTCATCAATGACGTGCTCGACGACAACTTTCTCGACTGGAAGGAAATCGAAGACAAAATGAACGAAGAGGAATTGTTCTAGTCATTCCTGCTGTCTGCGTTAGGAGCGTCGTCATTCCTGACGACGAATGATTTACTCTTGATGTGCAATCGGGGTTCTTGCTTGGTCATTATAGGAGCGTCGTCATTCCTGACGACGAAGAATGTTCTCTTGATGGAAATCGGGGGATCTTGCTTGGTCGTCAGGAATGACGACCCTCCTACCGACATCATTCGTCTTGGTTTAGAAGGGCTTGAAACTCTTCATCTGTTAGATCTTTCTCCCATCCGTAGGTCGGATTCTTTATTCCTAAAACGTAACCGAGGGCTTCAGAGTAGCTGATGCCTGTATCCTGGGAAAGGTCTTTTGCAAGACCATAGATAAATTGCTCTTGTTCCTGAGCTTCGTCCTGGGGCTCGTGGCTCTTGGGCTTCTTATGTTTCCTCCTTTTACCCATCTCATCTGTGTTTATCTATTGGTGTACTTTTTTATTTTCACAGCAAAATTAAGCATTTATCGGCGATGGATGAAGCGAATCAATTATTTTTTGTATTTTTGCAACGACTTTAGTCTCAGGCCCGGCAGAGGAGGAAATTACTCTCTGCGCCGTTATCAATAAGTCATAACTCACAAAAGAAAAATACATGATCAAGAACATTTTGTCTGATATGGGTGGAGTGGTGTTTCTTCAGGACACCCAAGAAGCTTTCCGCCGCTTCCGCAGTTATGGACTGGATCCCGACTTCTACATGGGTGCTTACGGACAGAAGGACTTCTTCCTTGACGTGGAGACCGGCAAGATTGATGCCGATGAGTTTTGCCGCCGTATGGCAGAGGCCACTGGTCGCGACCACATCAGTTGGGACGAAGCGCAGTATTGCTGGCTCGGCTTCCTGAAGAGCGTGCCTGTGAACAGACTGCACTTCCTCTCCAAGTTGAAGGCCAACTATCACCTCTGTCTGCTCACCAATACGAATCCCTTCATCATGGGCTTCACCCGCAGCAATAGGTTCAGCGACGACGGCAGACCTATCTCTGACTATTTCGACTCGCCCTTCTGCAGCTATGAGATCAAACGCTACAAGCCTAATCCCGACTTCTTCGAGTATGCCCTTGAGGCCGACGGCATGAAGGCCGACGAGTGCATCTTCCTCGACGACAGTCTGAAGAATGTGCAGGGTGCCGAAGCCTTGGGTATCCACGGATTCCACGTTGCTCCCGATGAGGACTGGACCACCCGTCTCGCTGAGACTCTCAGCCGACTCAATGCCTGACCATTGTGCTGGCATCATCTCCCATTGCGAGGAACTCTAGGGCATCAAGAGAGGGGGAGAAGCCGATTATAAGTTGTTCAGAACTAAACTATTATCTGTGTTTTTCAGATTCATCCGCTAAAAGCCTTGGGAGGTCACTTTCAATCACCATTTAGCGGATAAACCTGTAAAAAGGGAAGTGGTATTATAATGCGGCTACCGAACGGCTTATCTTTTTAATTCGTTCCATCAAGCTCTCATCATGGCGGGCTTGATACATGTTGTATTTTGTCTGGAGTTTCATGAGGGAGTCTGCTGGAATATCAAGAACAGCCTCAAATATGAGAGCAGTGGCGGCCGTAAGATCTCATCTGCCATTCAATATTTCATTCAAAGCAGTCTTACTGATTCCTGACTCTTGTGCAAACTGCTTCTGCGTTATGCCGCGGGCCTCCAACTCATCCTTTACCACTTCACCTGGATGTGTGGGGTAAAATCCATATCCTAAATTTTTCTCCATTGAAACTTTGTTTGGCCCAAAGGTAGGATAATTATTTGAAATTCGCAAATTTTATGAACTCGTTTTTAAGGAGCTTGACATTGTTCCAACTGATGATGGTAAGAACAAAGTGAGATCCGCATGGTAGGTGAATCGGCATTCCTGACGACCAAGCTAGTACTTCGCTTGCTCGTCACAAATAAATCATTCGGCGGCAGGAATGCCGCCGCTCCTACACTGCAATCACTCTTCATTAGAATTGCCAATGCTCCTAGGACAAAAAACCTCGAATTAGGGATGCGGCAAAAGGCGGTCCACCATATGTTGGGCTGTGGCCACGGCATCTAAAACCGGTTTGGTTGGGAAGGGATTGTGGCGGTGCGTCCAAACTTCCTCCATGGCGAAGAAGTCGATTGCGGGAGCCGGCTTCCCCTCGAGCCTTTGCTGCTGGCTGTCTATCCAGGCTTGCCAACGAGGATAATAGAAGT
>ONYS01000122.1 GCA_900322095.1 uncultured Prevotella sp. | reverse complement strand
GGCCACCACGAGAATGAACGTGAGGAAGAGATAGGCCATGAGTTTCTCGATGTTCATGATCTTGAATGTGTCGGCCTGCTGCTCATAGCGGTCGAGCACCTTGTAGCGGCCTTGGGCCAATTGCTCAAGCTGCTTCTTCGCGCTGACAAAATTGGTCCCGGGCTTAAGTCTGAGTTCCAGCGACGACACGCGCCCTTGCTGGCCGAAGAGGTTGCGGGCCAAAGAGATGGAGACGATAATATAGCCTTTGTCGTAGCGGCCCTGCATCACGTTGAAAAGCACACCGGGCGACATCACGGAGTCGGTAACGAAGCCGGGCGACACCATGGGGTCGTATTGTCCTTCGCGCATGGGAGCGTAAAGACTGAGGTATCCGTCCCAGTCGTAACCCATATCGAGATTCTGTGCCAGTCGGATGCCCAGAATACCGTATTGAAGATTGGCTGCATGGAGCGTGAAATCTCCGTCGCCACGCAGCACCTGATTGAAGTCGGTAAGTTTATCGAAGTTATCCTCCACGCCCTTCACCGTCACCATCGACTGATGGCCGTGATAGATGGCGAGCGCCTGGTCCTCCACGCACTCCGTAGCCACGGCCACGTTGGGATTGGCTTTCATCTTCGTGAGGATAGGGTCGTCGGCAGGAGCCGTCTTGCCCTTCACCGGCACCACCTTGAGTTGCGGGTCGATGTTGGTGAAGAATGAGGCCACGAGATCCTGAAAACCATTGAACACGCTCAGCACGATGACCATGGCCATAGTGGCCACAGCCACACCGATTACCGATATGGCCGAAATCACGTTGATGGCGTTTGTGCTCTTCTTCGAGAAGAGATAGCGACGGGCGATGTAAAAAGGAAAACTCACTTCTTCAGCAACTCATCAATATGTTCCATGTAGTCGAGCGAGTCGTCGATGAAGAAGCGCAGTTCGGGAATGATGCGCAACTGGTTTCTCACGCGCTGACCCAACTCATAGCGCACGCTCTTCTCGTTCTTGCGGATGTTCTCCAGCAGTTCGTCAGCCTTCTCCGAGGGGAAGATGCTGAGATAAGCCGTACAGATGCTGAGGTCGGGACTGATTCTCACTTTCGTCACGCTGACGAGCACGCCGTGCATGGCGCGCGTCTGACTTTGAAAGATTTCGGCCAGTTCCTTCTGGAGCAGGCGTGCTATTCTGTTTTGTCGAGTTTCTTGCATAATCGTGTTTATTTTATCGGATTGCAAAGTTACTGCTTTTTCTGCAGAAAAGAGAGAAAATAGAAAAAAGAAAAAATAAAAGAGGGCCCACCGACTAGACCCACCCCTATCCCCTCCCTACAAAGGGAGGGGGAAAGAACACTGGGGGCCGGTCATAGTGCAAAACCAGGATTAGCCGTGTGATTTCCTAACGATGTGCTCTCCCCCTCCCTTTGTAGGGAGGGGGTTGGGGGGTGGGTCTAGTGGGTTGGTCTTTGCTTTTTCACCTTTTTTCATTACCTTTGCACCCCGGTTGCACACGGCGTGCAGCCATCCACTTAATTATCTTTTATGTACAAACAACTGTTTAACAGGCGCAAGGCCCTCAAGTTCAAACGGTTCAGCAACAAGAGCTACTCGCTCTTCAACGTGCTGGGCCGTGAAGTGCTCGTGGGCACCCTCAGCGTCGCCACGCTGGCTCATGCCAAGGCTGCTGGTATCAGCACCCGCACCGACATGACCGACGCAGACTCTACGGTGGTGGCATCCACACGCGAGCTGCAAGTGGTGGAGGTGAGAGGAACTCGAGCGCCACTGACGCAGAGTCAGCAAGCGAGAATGGTTACTGTACTGAGCCACGACGAGATTCAGTCGGCTCCGGTACAAAGTGTTAACGACGTGTTGAAGCTCGTAGCAGGAGCCGACGTCAGACAGAAAGGCCCGTTGGGTGCCCTCACCGACGTCAGCATCCGAGGCGGAAGCAGTGAGCAGATAGCTGTTCTGCTCAACGGCATCAACATCTGCGACCCGCAGACGGCCCATAACGTCTTTGACTATCCGATAGACAAGGACGACATCGACCACATCGAAGTGCTCGAAGGTCCTGCGGCAAGAGTCTACGGCACGTCATCGCTCGTCGGAGCCATCAATATCGTTACCAAGAAGCACACAACTCTAAACTTAAGCAGCTCACACAGCTCAAACGACTTAAGTAACTCCAAAAACTCACAAAACTCAAATCTCTCCGCCCGCCTCGAAGGTGGAAGCTACGGCTATCTGCAGGCTGCGGCACGTGGAGCACTGGCCACGCGGCGGTTCAGCCACAGTCTTTCGGCGTCCTACACGCGCAGCGACGGCTATCTGCGCAGCGCCTCCGGACATCTCAGCGCCGACTATAAGACCGGCAAGGCTTTCTATCAAGGCACGTACAGCGACTCCGACGTAGACCTTTACTGGCATGCCGGACTCAGCACCAAGGACTACGGTTCCAACACTTTCTACAGCGTCAGGTTTGACAATCAGTTTGAACACACGCTCAAGGCAACCACCGCCCTGCAGGCCGAGACCAAGCGGGGCTGGTTCCATCTGCGCCCGGCCATCTACTGGAATCGCAACATGGACCGTTTTGAGCTCATCCGCGGCGACGAGAGCAAGGTGCCCTTCAACTACCACCGCACCGACATCTTCGGCGCCAACCTCAACGCGTGGTTCGACTCGCCCATCGGCCGCACGGCTCTCGGCATGGAGATGCGCTACGAGGACCTTGTCAGCACCACGCTCGGCGAGACGCTCAATCGTCCGCACCACATCCATCACACGTCGCGCGACTACACGAAAGGCCTCAACCGCACCAACCTGCAACTCTTTGTGGAGCACAACATTGTCATCGACCGCTTCACGCTCTCGGCGGGCATAACGGCAGTGGACAACTCGCAGGCCGACATGAACATGCGCGTCTATCCCGGCATCGACGTCAGCTGGCGCTTCGCCGACGGTTGGAAGCTCTACGCCGGCTACAACTCATCGCTGCGCATGCCGTCGTTCACCGAGCTCTACTATTCCGTGGGCGGACATAAGGCCGACAGCCACCTGAAGCCCGAGGAACTATCGGCCATCGAGGCGGGCGTGAAATACCAGCGCGGCGGCGTCAACGCTGTGGCGACGGTGTTCCACAATCACTACAAGAATCTCATCGACTGGATCAACGACGGTTCACTCGACGAGAGCGGCAACGAATACTGGCAGAGCGTCAACTTCGGCAAGATCAACGCCTTGGGCGTAGAGACCAACGTGGCGCTCGACTTCCGCACGCTGCTGCCCGCACAACGCCTGTTGAAGTCTTTCTCGGCGGGTTGGTGCTGGATCAATCAGAAGCAGGACCGCAAGGAGGGCGTCATCAGTCAGTACGCGCTGGAATACCTGCGCAACAAGCTCACTGCCGCCGCGACGCTCAACCTATGGCGTCGTCTCGACCTGACCGTCAACTGGCGATTGCAGCACCGTCAGGGACAATATAAGGACCTGGACGGTGCCACCCACCGCTATCAGACCTACGGCGTAGTTGACAGCCGTCTCTCGTGGACAGAACCGAAATGGAGTCTCTATCTCGAAGGCAACAACCTGCTTGACCGCGACTATGTAGACTTCGGTAATGTGCGTCAGCCCGGCTTCTGGTTCGTCGCCGGCGCCACCATCCGACTCTAATCCCCCACTCTCCCAGTCCCGCATTCGTGTGGGGCTGGGATTTTTATTTAATCCCGACGAGATTGTTTTCAAGAATACAAGGATATAACTCCGAAATCTATTTTTTAACTATCCTATCAAAAAAATAGAAATAAATTTTGTAATTATCCCATTTTCCGCTATCTTTGCGATATTATTTCTAAAATTACAATTACACGAAAAAAAATAGAAACTCACACCTATGACGAAAAGAATCCTGACTTTGACTACCCTACTAATAACGGCAGTCATCGCTTTTGCGCAGAATCCCGTACATTTCACTTCAACCCTGAAAATGGGCAAGGGTGCTGAAGCTGAAATTGTTTTTACAGGAAAAATTGAGAAAGGGTGGCACGTCTACTCTACTAACCTCGGCAGCGACGGTCCCATTGAAGCCACTTTCCACACCGACAAGATGGATGGCGTGGAACTCGTGGGAAAACTCACGCCGCGCGGACGCGAAATCTCACAATACGACAATATCTTTGGTATGAAGCTGCGCTATTTCGAGAATAGCGTACAGTTCGTACAGAAAATAAAGTTCACCAAACCCAACTACAAGCTCGACTGCTATCTCGAGTTTGGCGCCTGCAACGACGAGATGTGCATGCCTCCCACACAGGTGGAGCTCCACAAGTCGGGCAAGTCGCCCGCTACCGCCGAGGCCACACAGCCCACTCCCGAGGAACTGGCCAAGCAGAAAGCTGACTCGCTGGCAGCGCTGGCCGCCCAGCAGGGCGACACCACCGCCAAGGACTCTACCGCTCCCACCGTCTCGGCCGACCAGCTGGCCCAGCTCGACATGCAGAAGCTCTACCGCCCCGTGGTGAAGGAGCTGAAGGCACAGCAGGAGAGCACCAAGACCAACCGCTCGCTCTGGTACATCTTCGCCATGGGCTTCGTTGGCGGTCTGCTCGCACTCCTCACACCGTGTGTATGGCCCATCATCCCGATGACCGTGAGTTTCTTCCTCAAGCGTGCTAAGGACGACAAGAAGAAAGGCATCCGCGACGCCATCACCTATGGCGTCTCCATCATCGTCATCTTCCTCTTGCTGGCCCTCGTGGTGACGGCCATCTTCGGACCCGAGACGCTGAACTCGCTGGCCACAAACGCCATCTTCAACGTGTTCTTCTTCCTCCTGCTCGTGGTGTTCGCCGTGAGTTTCTTCGGATGGTTTGAGCTCACGCTTCCCTCTTCCTGGGGCAACAAGGTCGACAGCAAGGCTTCCAACACCACAGGCCTCCTCTCCATCTTCCTCATGGCCTTCACCCTCGTGCTGGTGAGCTTCTCCTGCACGGCGCCCATCGTGGGACTGCTGCTGGTAGAGGCCGCAACGAGCGGCAACTGGGTTGGCCCCACCGTGGGCATGTTCGCCTTCGCCCTGGCTCTCGCCCTGCCGTTCACCCTCTTCGCCATGTTCCCCAGCTGGCTAAAGAGCGCACCGCGCTCAGGCTCCTGGATGAATACCATCAAGGTTGTGCTGGGCTTCATCGAATTGGCCTTCTCGCTGAAATTCCTCTCCGTGGCCGACCTGGCCTACGGCTGGCATATCCTCGACCGTGAGACCTTCCTCTCGCTTTGGATTGTCATCTTCGGCGCCATGGGTCTGTACCTCATTGGCAAGCTCAAGTTCCAGAGCGACGCCGCCGGTGGCGACATCAACAAGCCGATGCCCGTGCCCTGCATCATGCTGGGTCTGTGCAGCATCGCCTTCGCCATCTATATGATTCCCGGTCTGTGGGGCGCTCCCTGCAAGGCTGTCTCGGCATTCGCGCCGCCTATGTATACGCAGGACTTCAACCTCAACACCAAGGAGGTGCGCGCCGCCTACACCAACTATGAGGAAGGTATGGCCGCTGCCAAGGCTCAGGGCAAGCCCGTATTCCTCGACTTCACCGGCTTTGGCTGCGTGAACTGCCGAAAGATGGAAGCCGCCGTTTGGACCGATCCTTCGGTAGCCGACAAGCTGACGAAGGACTACGTGCTCATCTCTCTCTTCGTCGACGACAAGACTCCGCTGCCCGAGCCCATCAAGGTGAAGGACGCTGAGGGCAATCCCAAGACGCTGCGCACCATCGGCGACAAGTGGGCTTACCTGGAGCAGACGAAGTTCGGCGCTCTCACCCAGCCCTTCTATGTGCCGGTCGACAACGACGGCAACCCGCTCAACGGCAGTTTCTCTTATAAAGAGGATGTGAGCGCCTTCCTGCAGTTCCTCAACAAGGGACTTGAAAACTATAGAAAATAAGACAACACTTGAGAGACCCTCTCCGCCCCTCCCCCATCAGGGAGGGATGGCGGGGGCTCTTCGTTTTTTATACATACTATGATTGATCCTGCAACACAACAACAAATCCTTGACCTGATCCACCGCGAGGTAGTGCCGGCGGTGGGATGTACTGAACCTATGGCCGTGGCCCTCTGTACGGCACGCGCCACCGAACTGCTGGGCGCACGACCCGAAGAGATTGAGGTCCTGATCTCGGCCAACATCTTGAAGAACGCCATGGGCGTAGGCATTCCCGGAACAGGAATGATTGGTCTGCCCATTGCCGTTGCTCTGGGAGCCCTCATCGGAAAGTCGGAATATCAGCTCGAGGTCATCAAGGACCTCACGCCCGAGAGTCTGGAGGAAGGCAAGAAATACATCAGCGAGAACCGCATCAACATCGGTCTGAAGCCCGGCAAATGCGACAAGCTCTATATCGAGGTGACCTGCTCGGCCCATGGCTCGCGTGACAAGGCCACAGCCATCATCGCCCGCACGCACACCAGCTTCATCTATGAGGCGCTCAACGACAAGGTTCTGCTCGACCACCGCGCCGACGGCAACGAGAGCGCTGCAGGCGACGACGTGAAGCTCAACATGAAGATGGTATGGGACTTCGCCATGACCACGCCCGTGGACAAGCTGCGCTTCTTCGTCAACGTGCGCGACGTGAACATGCGCGCCGCCGCCGAAAGCCTCAAGGGCAACTACGGCCACTGTCTGGGCAAGACCATGGACCGCCCGCTAAGCCACGGCATCTTCGGCAACAGCATCTACTCTCACATCATCTCGAAGACTGCCTCAGCCTGCGACGCCCGCATGGGAGGCGCAATGATTCCCGTGATGTCGAACAGCGGATCGGGCAACCAAGGCATCTGCGCCACCAATCCCGTTGCCGTATTCGCCGCAGAGAACGAGAACACGGAGGAAGAACTCATCCGTGCCATGTGTCTGAGTCATCTCACGGCCATCTACATCAAGCAGAGCCTTGGCCGGCTGTCGGCGCTCTGCGGCTGTGTGGTAGCCAGCATCGGCAGCAGCTGTGGCATCACCTACCTCATGGGAGGCGATTTCCAGCGCGTATGCTATTCGGTGAAGAACATGATAGCCAACCTCGCCGGAATGATTTGCGACGGAGCCAAGCCCAGCTGTGCGCTGAAGATCAGCAGTGGCGTCTCCACCGCCATTCTCTCGGCCATGCTCAGCATCGAGGGCAAGCATGTCACCGCCGCCGAAGGCATCATCGACGAGGACGTGGACCGCAGCATCCGCAACCTGACCAGCATTGGCAAGGAGGCCATGTGCGAGACCGACGACATGGTGCTCGACATCATGACCCACAAGACGGGATGCAAGTAATAGAAATATAATGTTTGAGCAATTGGACAAATCTGAGCCTTCAGATTTGTCCAATTTTGTTTTTATAGATCAGGCTTTCTCTACATAAATATAGTTTCCGGGTCCGCCACCGCCGAGAATAAAGTAATCTTTCGTCCAGGCAATGTCTACTCCACCTTCTGAAAAAAACGTATCTTTTATGTGATCTTCTAAACATTTTTCAATAAATATCTCTAAAACAAACTTGTCTTCAAATAACGGTGAAATCTCCTCCTTTGCTCCGTATTCCTCCTCATCTTCTCCTATATAATCCTCAGCATACACCTTTATATTGTGTACATCATTATTTTTAACCCATTCCGTGCATTTTACAAGAAACGACTTCATATCTTGTTTAAATCTTTTATCAGGACCTTCACCTTCGTTCCATGCACGAAAAATCTTATCAACAATCTCATTATTACTCCACTTCATTAGCAAAAAATTAAATTCAGTGAAAACACATATATAATGGAACATTTTTCAAAAAATTCAACTTATAAGCGAACTTTTTATGAACTTTAACTATAACAGACCCACCCACAGCCCCTCAGACCCACCCACAGCCCCTCCCTACAGAGGGAGGGGAGAGAACATCGGTGTGTAAATATAGGAGCACGATAGGAGGGCCGTCATTCCTGACGGCCAAGAAAGAAAGAGAAGACCCACCCCCAACCCCTCCCTCTGAAGGGGTTGGGGGTGGGTCTTCTTGTGGCAGACAAACGACATAATCACCCGTGACGACCGTCACGTTTGTTCGTGGCGACCATCACGTTACTGCGTGACGACCGTCACGTTCGTGCGTGACGACCATCACGTTGTTTTGTGACGACCGTCACGTGACAAATGTCACGTTTGTTCGTGACAAATGCCACGTTTGTTCGTGACAACTGTCACCTTACCTTTGCAGTTGATAGAAAACGAGGGTAAAACCTTGTTGTTTCTCGGTTAATTTTTACCTTTGTTGTAGT
>ONYS01000084.1 GCA_900322095.1 uncultured Prevotella sp. | reverse complement strand
CCCTCCGGCGGTCAATTTTCCCTTACTACAACAAAGGTAAAAATTAACCGAGAAACAACAAGGTTTTACCCTCGTTTTCTATCAACTGCAAAGGTAAGGCTGACAGTTGGCCTCAAGCGTCATGTTCTCCTGCATCAAAGTCATCACATATTCCTGAAGGATGAGCGACGCCTGGTCTTTCGACGCGCCGTAGGCCTCGCACATGTCGGTGGCCCAATACTGATTGCCGTGGGGAGTACAGACCTCATAGAGTCTCGAAGGCAGGGCATGGATATCGGCCTTGGAGAGCATCCAGGCCCAAATCGCAACCTTCGTACCATTGGCGGGAGGCTGCTCAATGATGGAAAACGGAAAACCGCAGTCTTCCATGAAAAGATTCTCCACTTCGCAAATCTGGGTGGACGAGTCGCTGAGATAGACGCGTACGAAGGCCGTGGAGCATTTCTCCCGGTCGGCAAACGACCTCAGCACCTCGTAAATTTGACTGAGTTGGGATTTGAAATCGAGCAAGTCATCATTGATGCTCAAGAGCAAATGGTATTCCCTGTCATCATGGCTGTCGAAGACGGTAAGTTGAGCGTCAACCGGACCCGAAGTCCACGAGCGATGACTGAGACGAGTAGTTGTATTCATTTTATGGTTTCTCTTTTAAGGTAAAACGCAAAATCAAGCGTAAGAGTGCATTCCTTCCAGGAAATAATTCACGCCGAAATAGGTCATCACGAGCGTCAGGAAAGCCAAGGCCATGAACCAGTGCCAGTTGCGCGGACGACTGAGAGCGGGCAGACTCTGCGTGTGGAGCGGCACGGCATAGACCATCAGCGTGATGAGCGCCCACGTCTCCTTGGGGTCCCACGTCCAGTAGTTGCCCCAACTGATGTTGGCCCATACGGCACCGATAAAGATGCCAATGGTCAAGGTCACCACAGCCGGATAGAGCAGCAGACGCGAGAAGAGCTGCAGCTCCTTCTCCTGCGAACGCTCCACGAGGGCCGTGACACTGCAGATGAACGTCAGGGCCAGCAATGAGAAGCCCATCATGATGATGCTCACGTGGATGCTCAGCAACGGACTGTTGAGCACGGGCATCACGTGGCCGATGGCCGGATCCATGGCGTTGATATGACTCACGAGCAGGAAAAAGCCCGACAAGAGAAAACCAAAAGCCAACGTCATCAGCCTCAGGCCACGGAAGCGCCACGAGGCAAAGAGCATGGCGAGCATCACCATCCAGGCCATGACGAGCATCGTGTCGTAGCCATTGGACATCGGCACGGTGCCGGAGATAATCCAACGCAGGACGAGCGTCAGCGTGAGCGCCAAGAACGAAACGACCAGCAACACGCTGAAAAGAGGAGCCGCGAAGGCAAACCGCGTGGGGCGATTGAGATGGGCCGCACGCATCCTGCGGAATACGACGCCCAGCACTACAAAGCCCATGAACAGATTGAACATGAACAGTATGGAAGGAATCGACACGGCATTATAGATGCGCTCGGCCTTTACCTGCTGGGGCGTGGGCAGGCTATTGCCCGCGTTCTTCTGTTGGTATTCGGCAAACTTATCCAAGAAGTTGTTGGCCTGACCATTGTCGCCCTCGGCTATCATCTGGAATACCATCGGGAAGATATTCTTGGCAAAGAGAGCCTCATCGCCGCGGATGGTCGAAGGCAGCGTATCCGTTGGACAATACCAAGTAGTGACATCCCCGACTGTATGGGGAATCATCTTGAGCGGCTTGCCCATGCGCAAGGCCATGAGAATCTCTATCTTATTGTCAACATCAGCCGAAGCCTTATGCAGGGCGTCGTGATTGCCTTGACCGTAGGCCTGAATATAAGGACCCAGGATATAGTTGCCGCCAGGGAAGAAGTCGCTCAGCCGGGCATACTCTTCTACATGGATTTCCTCGCGCAGCTTCTTGCTCTTGACATGGATGAAAGGCTCGCCGGCCCACTCCTGAGGATACATAATCCAGCCAACGAGAGTCTGTTCGGCCGAGAGTCCATTGTAGCGATGGCTGCCGTGGACCTTCTGCATGAAGTCGAGCGCGAAGGTCTGGGCGGGACAGATGCGGCCGTTGTACTGCATGAAGAGCCGTCCGAAATGGTCAGCCGTTTGCTGATCGGGCGTCGGTACAGTGGCATTGGCCAAGAAGGGAAAGACAAGAAGGGCAAGGGTCATGAAGCCTTTTTGCAGCATCGGATTGCGAAGCAACGCGCGGAAAGAGCCTTTTGGATTGATGAGCAACAAGAGCAGGCTCAGAAACAGCAGCGCATAACCCGTATAGGTGATGGAGATGCCCCATGGATCGTGGCTGACGCTGAGGTAGCTGCCCTGGTTGTCGGTATCGTAGCTGGACTGATAAAGGCGGTAATGGCGGTAGGTGTAAATCTTGTTCATCGCCACAGAGGCATGAATGGTGGAAGCTCCGTCGATGATGGAGAAGTGGGTGACGTAGTCTTCGGGGCTGTCGGTACCGGCGTGATAGTTGATGGCAAACTTGTCGAGTTTGATATAGAAGGGAAGACGGTCGCCCGTCATGTTGTCGTAGTCCATATTCATATAGATATTGACGGGCTGGTCACCACGCAGATGGATAATGCCTTGTCGGGCGGTTGTGTGGGTGACGAGCGCACCCAATAGAATGACAACAAAAGAGAAATGAATAAGGATGGTATTAACGTTGGTAAGGTTGAGCGCTTTATGGCGGAAGCGGCCCATAAAATAAATGCAGCCAAGAAGAACAAGCAATATCCACAGACCGACAAACCACCACGAGCCATAGATGGCATCATGAGTGGCTGGCGTACCCATGAAATGCTCGACGATGGTGGCTGCTGCCAATACAATTATAATGAGGATATAAAGAAATCCTACTCCAACAATGCCCTGGAAGCGGGCGAAGTAAGAATCTTTCATTTGATTTGCCATTACTGATGAAGAAAAAACTGTAAAAGAGCAGGACGCAGAATCACGCCCTGCTCTTATAGAATAATAATTATTGAGAGAATGAAAAGGTTCGGTGATACACAACCATCATAGTTTCAGTTTCTCTCGAATCTTTCAAATTAGAATCGCAATTAGATTGCATTGATGAAGGCGACAACAGCATCGCGGTCACTCTTCGAGAGGTTGTAGAAGTGGATAGCAGCATTGTAGGCGTCGCTGCGCTTGTCGTAGCAGTGCCATACGATGGCTTCCTCAACGTTGCGGGCGCGGCAGTCGTGCAGACGGTCGCTGGCACCGGTCTCCTGCTGGCTCAGTCCACGTCCCCAGAGCGGAGTTGTGCGGCACCAACCGGTACGGATGTCGTTGGCCATGTAGAGACGATGCTGTACAAGGTCGGTGTAAGGCCAGATAACCGTGTTGCTGTAGTCGGGCATACCGTTTCCGAGTGAGCAGAACTTACGGCTAACGGGATCGATCCAGCTGTCGTCCTTCTTGATGGTCCATGAGGGACGGTGGCAGGCGGTGCAACCCATCTTGTAGAAGAGTTCCTTTCCGTGCTGTACCTGCTCGTTGTCCAGGTTGCGGGCCTGAGGAACGGCAAGTCCCTTGTGCCATACGGCGAAAGCGTAGTAGTCTTCGTCGTTCATCTCTTCCTGACCATTCCAGGGGCTCATATCTACGAAGTACTTCTTGTAGGTATCAGCGCCTGCCCTGGTGTTGAGCGAAAGCAGCGTGTTGACCAGATAGCGGATGCTGTCCTCTGATCCATCGCCATAATAGGGATGGAGCAGTGAGGTAGCACTCTTACCTTGCTCTTTGATAACGTTGATCACCTCGTCGTCCTCACTCATAGCCTTAGCCCAAGCAGCTGTGGTGTAGAGATAGTGACGGTCGGAACGGGTGACGTTAGTGATGTTCCAGATGGCATTGGCACCAGGACCGTCGAGCAGAGATGCACGGGTCATAGCGTAGGTGTACTTCTTCACGCGCTTTGTACCGTCGGCCAGAGGATACCAGGCAGAAGAAGCCCAGTCGTTGGCTGCGGCATCCCACATTCCGGGATTCAACTCCACGTAAGGGGCCTCACGCTGATACTGTGCCTTCATAGAGTCCTGAGAGATGGCATCGAGCAAACCAGTACCATACATACCGATAGTAGACTCGAGGCGAACCTCATAGTTGGTAGGCTTCGGGTTGGTGTTGAAAGCGCTCTGAGCAATCTGCACGTCGGGATAGATCAACTCCAGCGGAGTGCCGTCGGGGAATTTCGTCGGATCGATTCCAGAGGGTGCTGAGGTAACCTTCTGCCAGGTGATGGTGATTCCGCTCTCATCGATCGGCGCCTTGAAAGGATACATGGCCTGAGTCTGAGGCATACCGGTGACCTGACGGATGTAGCTGTTGGCAGCATACTTCACGCCGTCGGGATCGGTGCCGGCTGTCGGGTGATAGACAACGAGCAGATACCCATTGCCCATTTCATTAGCCCGGTAAGAATTCTGACGTTTGCCATGACCATAGCTTGGGTGGCAGTACTCACATCCAGAGCGGACCCATGCCGGTCCCAGTCCACGATAAGGAGCGGTGAAGAGCGTGTAGTCGTGCTCAAAGAAAGTCTCGCCGCGCTTGAAGGTCTGATAGAGGTCAGCGTCGTTGGCAATCAGGGGTACAGGGTTGGAATAGCATCCCTGCTCGTTGGTGGTGGTACCTTTTTCGCCACCCGGGCTCCACTCGGCAGCTGAGAAGTTGCCGACAGCCTTGCCAACGTTTTCATTCTCGTTGGGAACAACGACATTATCGTCATCATCACTACAGGAGACGACTGTCATTGCGGCCAAACCTAAAAATAAAGGTAAAAGCTTTACTGATTTCATAATGATCCTTTCTTACTAGAGGAGGCTCCGGACCTAAACTTGACTGAATATGGGTCCGGAGCCGTTATTGGTTGTCTAATACTTATTAATCTTTTGAATTCACGATGTAGTCGTTGGCAGCACTCAATGCGTCAGAAAGAGCCTTGCAAGCGTCGATAGCATCTTTGCACTTCGGGCTGGTGTAGTTCAGCACGAAAGGTGTAGGAATGCTCTTGATAGTAGCCTGAGCATTGACGATGGCTTGCTCAACATTGGTAGCAATCGTGGGATTGTACTTCTTGAAGTAGCCGTCGAATGAGTAACTGCCGCGGTTCTCCTCAACACCACCATACCATACGTTGGCGATGCTCTGGATGTTGTCCCAGAAGTCGGTGAGTGAATTGTAAGAATAAGGCGACTCGATGTAGTGGATATCCGAGCCCGTGTAAGGCAGAGAGATCTTGGTCAGACCAACCTCATCAGAGATACCAACAGCACCACCATCACCGGCGATGACTGCAGAGCATGCGGTCTTGATGCTGCGATAGAGTGAACCAGCCTGACCTGCAGACTTCATGTTCTGGCCATAGCTCTGATCGGAGTTGGACATCTTGGTGTTCCACTCCAGTCCTTCGAGCACGTCGAAATGGCTCTTGGGAGCATTCTCGTTCCAGCAAACCTCAAGACGATAGATAGAGTTGCGCAGGTCGCCCGTCACAGCCTCAGCAAAGATCATCTCGTATTCACCACTGAAGCGGGTGAAGTCGAGTCCGTCCTTATTATAAGTATCGTAGCCGTTCAACTCAGCAGCCTTGCGGGGCTGACCGTCGCGGAAGAGAATGAACTCAACACCGTGGAAGCCGAGCACCGTCTGACCGAGGTCGGAATTAGCTTTTGCAGCATTTGCGTCCTTGTCATCGGTATCATAACTCTTGATGAGCTGGTCGTTGTTCAGTGTCTGACAGAGGGTAGCCAGGTCGAGAGGCCATGTATCGATGTGCGGGTCGATATCATAGTCGGCAGCGGCACCCATCAGGAAAGCCTCGCTCTTCTCATAGCGTGCGCGGGCTGATTTCCAGTTTTTGCAAGCCTGATCAACCATAGCCTGCGTTACTGTACCGGTCTTGGTAGCCTCATGGATGGCCTGCACCTGGGTGTAAAGACTGTCGGCTGCAAGAGCCATGGCTGCATAAGTGGGATTGATGGTGTTGTCGACATTCTCTGCGAGAACTTTCTGCAAGTACTGATCGCCCTCTGAAAGGGTTGTTGCGTCAGAACCGTTGTTGTCGTTGTCATCATCGCTGCACGAGGTGAAGGCGGTCAAAGCCAAACCTGCCATGCAAAAGATTGATAATGCTTTAATAGGAAATCTCATTGTATATGTTTTTTTGATTGATTTTTCTTTATGGATTTATCTACGTCTCAAGAGAATTTGTTCATCCCCGCTCCCTTATATACCTATTTTTATTAGAGGAAGAAGCCTTCGTAGGCGATACCAATATTGATGCTTGGCTCGTTCTCGTAGGGCGACTTGAGGAAGCGGCAGCTGTAGTCAGCCTTCACGGCAATCTGTGGCAGCGGATAGTAGTTGATACCGAAGGCAATGCGCTGCTTGTGGGTGTACTGATAGTCAACCTGACGCTTGTCGCGCACGTAGGAGTTGTAGTTCTCATAACGGCCAAAGACGTAGAACTTCTGATGGTCGGCCTTCAGTTTGGCAATCTGAGAGAAGATGTCGTAGCCAGCCTCGATGCCGACAGCGTAGGCGTTCTTGCCCACAAGGTCGTGAGAATAGGGAGACGTACGACTCTGGCGGCCACCAAGGTTCACGATGTCGTAGGCATCGCCCAGATAGCCATAGTCGGCCTGACCGCGAACGAACCAGTTCCAGCGGTTGAGGGTGAAGTCGAAACTTCCATAGGCCACCTTGCCCTGCAGCTTCGACTCTGCGCCATCAGAATTGCGCACATAGGTATTGTCGATGGAATGACCGTAGTAGCCACTCAGTCCGAAACGAACGCCAGGAATGGAATAGTTGTCGATGCGGGCGCTGAGTCCATATTTATTGGCGGGCTCAAACTCAAACGGGTCTTTGGTACCGTCGTGAATCCAGCCTTCGCGGTTGAATTCCAAAGCGTCCAAGCCTGCCAAGAACTGCACCTCATAGCGCCACTGCGGCAGACGGCCCCAGAAGCTGATACCGGTCTGATGCCATGTTGAAGGGATAATGGTGTTCTCGCCTTCAGGACGATAGACGGTGAAGAAGTTGAGCGGCTCGTGATGAGCGTTGTTCAGACCCACGGGTACTACGATATGACCCACGCGGACGTTGAACTTGCCCTGCCAGAAGGCTTTCTGCAACCAGAACTGCTCCAGCTCAACTTCACCACCTTTCTCTACTTCGCTTTCCCATTCGCCGCCTTCCTCGTATTCGCGCTCATAGGCCGAGCCGGTACCGCCGTGTTCGAATTCGATCTCGGAACCCATCGTCCAGCCCTTGCCGAAGTCATAACCGAGGTAGACCACCACGTGAGGAAGAGAGAACTCGCCATGGCTTGGATCGTTCTTATATTTTCCGGGATCCATGTAGCGGTATACATTATTACTATAGAACATGCGGCTCAAGGCCACCTCGCCATAGCCGCCCACGCTGAAACGCTTGCCGCTGGCATGACTCATCACGGAATCAGCCGCATTCACCTGGGCTTTAGCCGTAAGGCTGCAGCCTAAGAGAAGTGCTGAGAAAAATAAAGCTAATTTCATTTCTATCTTACAATATTTGTATTTCGACTGCAAAATTAACGGTCTTTTGCAAGTTCAACAATACCTAAAAATTAGAAAAAAAGTGTTTACCCGGCGTTGCAGCACGAAGCCATCTACCACAATCGTGGTATTCGAAATGCCGTTTTTGTGGGATTGTGGGACTGCGAAAAACTCCCTACCTTTGCACTTAGAAAAAGAAACAAAGTATTAAACATTAACAATAAGGTATTATGAAGATTGCGAAAAGAATCACAGACCTTATCGGTCGCACACCCCTCGTAGAACTCCCCGTTTTCTCCGCATCACAGGGACTGAAGAAGAATCTGATTGCCAAGGTAGAATATTTCAATCCCGGTGGCAGCGTCAAGGACCGCATCGCACTGGCCATGATCGAGGACGCTGAGGCCAAGGGACAGCTCAAGCCCGGAGCCACCATCATCGAGCCCACGAGCGGCAACACCGGCGTTGGCCTGGCCCTCGTCTCTGCCGTGAAGGGCTATCATCTCATCCTGACCATGCCCGAGACGATGAGCCTGGAGCGCCGCAACCTCGTAAAGGCATACGGCGCTGAAGTGAGACTCACGAGCGGTAAAGACGGTATGCCCGGCGCCATCAAGGCCGCTAAGGAACTGCGCGACTCCATTCCCGGCAGCGTCATCCTGGGACAGTTTGACAACCCCGCCAACCCCAAGCGCCACTACGAGACAACGGGCGTAGAGATCTGGGAAGACACCGACGGCAAGGTCGACGTCTTCGTAGCCGGAGTTGGAACTGGCGGCACCGTGAGCGGTATCGCCAAGCGACTGAAGGAGAACAATCCCAACGTACATATCGTGGCCGTAGAGCCTAAGGGCTCACCCGTACTAAAAGGGGGACCTTCCGGCCCCCACAAGATTCAGGGCATCGGTGCCGGCTTCATCCCTGCCACCTACGACGCATCGCTCATCGACGAGGTTATCGACGTGGAGAACGACGATGCAATCCGCACCGGCCGTCAGCTGGCTCAGAAGGACGGTCTGCTCGTTGGCATCTCCAGTGGCGCCGCTGCTTGGGCTGCGGCTCAGGTCGCCAAGCGACCGGAATATCAGGATAAGAACATCGTGGTGCTGCTTCCTGACACGGGCGAGCGCTATCTCAGCACCGTGCTCTACGCCTTCGAGGAATACCCTCTTTAAGGTATAGAGACCGGAAAACAGAAGATTAGAATTTAGCCTACATTATTCATGGAGATTATTTTTCACACGAATATCCATAAATTATCCATAAATTTCTAATGAGTATAATCATTTACGAATAATTTATGGGTAATTTGTGATAATTCATGTTCAAAAAAGTAGCGTTTAATGTTCATGAATAATGCAGGTTAGAGACAGAACTTTGAATTTAGGGAGTTGAAGGACTTCGGCGATGCACCTCTGAGCACAGCCGAAAGCCTTCAACTCCTTACTTTGCTGTCCAACGGTCCTCCTTGAAATTAAAATTCTGTTACAAAATTTCGTATCAATTTATTTTTCAAAGGCCTACCGTCAAACCATTTCAAAAAGTAACGAAGAACTGACCGATTATCGTAGATTGCTGACACTCAAATTATTAGCTGATTAAGTCATTCTCATTTTTTCTTTCAAATTACAAGCAACACATCAACATTGTAAATAATCCAACGATTACAGTCTTGTCCACTCTTAAAAGATTTGATAAAATTGAAAGAAAAATAAAGAAATTTAAAATAGTTTTTTGAAGAATTATTGCTACCTTTGCCGCAAGTCTATGAAAGGAAGCAGAAGCGCCAGGAGATTCCTGCCGCTGAATGCCATCATCCTTTTTAAGGAGTAGTAGGATAAGTTTCATTTCAACAGAAAAGATTTTATGAAAGGTCACTTCTCGGGAAACGCTTTAGCAAGGCTGTTCATTGGTGTTGCAGATTTCATCATCATGAACACAATATTACTGATTTGCTGTCAAGGATGGATTGTGGAAGCTCCGCCCATTTTCCACTTTGCCACCAAGATGGTAACCTTGCTCGCCAACTTGTCGATGCTCGTGAGCGAATACTACTTCAGCACCATTGTCCACTGGCGCAGAGTGAAAATGACCGGCGTCATGAGAAACACATTCATGCTGACCTTCGTACAGGTAGCATTGATGTTCTTCTTCGTAAAGTTGATCGACAGCCAGGGCGGAGGAGTGTTCTATACGATGATGTTTTTCTTTGCGAGCGAATTTATATTGATTTTCGCCTCGCGCATCATAGAGTACAACCTTCTGAGAGCCATGCGTCGCAGTGGAAAGAACACCCGCTCGGTAATCCTCGTTGGCAATGACGACGCTATGACAAAGCTCTATCAGGACTTGATTCACGATCCTTCTTACGGTTATCGCGTGAAAGGCTATTTCGCCGACTCGAAAAATGAGGACATGAAGCCTCAGCCACCCTATTTAGGAACACTGGAGGAACTCCAGCACATGGAAAGAGTGGCTTTGAAAAGCGAGAACGACATGAATGGAGACTGTAGTGCTAAAGCCGAGTCATACCAGGAACTGCTAAATGTTGATGAGATATATTGCTGCCTGTCAAAAGAGAAGACAGAGATGATTGCCGACCTGATGAGATATTGCGACCGCAACCTCATCCACTATTCCCAAGTGCTTGGGCAATCTTCACCTTTTCATCTTTATTCCACTTCAATATCTGTCGATGGCCTCTACGTTTTTACTAACCACCGCGAACCGCTGGAAGAGCCCACCAACCGGTTTATCAAGCGCGCCTTCGACATCGTCTTCAGTCTCATCGTATGTATTTGCCTGATTCCGTTGATTCCCATCATCGGGCTCATCATCAAGATTCAGAGTCCCGGTCCCATCTTCTTCGCACAGGAGCGCACGGGCTACAACGGCAAGATTTTCAAATGCTATAAGTTCCGTTCCATGCATGTCAACAAGGATGCCGACAAGGTTCAGGCCACTGAGCACGATGTCCGCAAGTTCGCTTTCGGCGACTTCATGCGAAAGTGCAACATCGACGAGTTGCCTCAGTTCTACAATGTTCTGATCGGTAACATGAGTATCGTCGGACCGCGCCCCCACATGCTCTACCATACGGAATACTACAGCAAGCTCATCAACGAATACATGGTGCGTCATCTTTGCAAGCCCGGTATCACAGGTCTGGCGCAAGTCCGCGGATTCCGTGGTGAAACCAAGGAACTATGGCAGATGAAGGACCGTGTACGCATGGACATCTGGTATATCGAGCACTGGTCCGTCATGTTGGATTTGGCCATCATCGCCAAGACTTTCATCAGCATCTTCAAGCACGACAAGAACGCTTACTAAGCACTAAGACAAAGGAGATGTCAGACTTTTCCCCATTATTGGGTATCGAAATAGCGGCAAAATAAGCATGGGAATTGCTAACTTTGCCACCAAATTAAGCATAAAACGAGCACCAATGATGCGGAAAGTGCCTTTGGCGTGCCCCGCAATTAATACGATATGTCGAAAATAGATAAGGACAAGAAGACGGTGAGGTTTATGATCGAGTTCTACTGCAAGCACAAACTTCACCAAAAGGAGATGACCGAAGAATACAGCAAGCTGGCCGACTATGCCGACAAGCGATTGTCGCTGTGTCCATGGGGTGAAAAGAAACCCGCTTGCAAGAACTGTCCCCACCATTGCTACGCCCCCAAGAAGCGAGAAAAGATGCGCGAGATTATGCGGTGGGCAGGACCGCGCATGATTTTCTATGCACCGTGCGCCACCATTAGACACCTATTTAATAAGTAAGAGGCAGGATATTACGAGGTTGTAACATCCTGCCTTTTTTTGTTTTGGGGCGATAAATGTTGCCCAATAAAACCCAAAACCGCAGCAGAGCAGACATTATGCAGCCCAAGTCATCATCATAAATACGCAGATAGTTGCTTTCCGACGTACGTCAGACGATCGTCCGACGTACGTTAGACAATCGTCCGACGAACGTTAGACGATCGTCCGACAAACGTCGGACAGCAACAACTATCCGCAAATCATTTACAAACCGCCAGTCTATAGCTCATGAGTAGTAGCTAAGCGTTTTTGATTTCCGCCTCTAAAGACCTCATTCTCTTTCAAAAAGAAAGAGGCTGTGCAATGCAACACAGAGAAGTTCGCAATTTTCAACTTGCCCCGAATAGATTTGTAAAGAGAAATCAAAAGCGCACAAACCTACGAGTACGTTATGGGGTAATACAGAAAGCTGCGTCAATAAGCCATTCCATATTGATCAATTGACTAACACTTTTGGCATAATCCACAAAAATTATCGAGATTATGCCAAAATCAATCAGACTTTTGGCATAATCGATAAGAATTAAGGAGATTATGCCAAAACTACGATTATATTTTGGCATAATCGTAGAAATTTTGTATCTTTGTGCTAAATATTATATCATGGAGAAAATTATTGGCAGGAAGAAAGAAATAAAAAGACTTCAGCAATATATGGATAGTAACCGCTCAGAGTTTATTGCTATCTATGGGCGTCGCCGAGTTGGTAAGTAGGGTGTCCAATTCGTTGTGCCAATTTTAGCTCACTTTTCTGAGCGTCTTGGTCCGTTCTGTAACCCAATTCTTGGGCAGGTGCTCGGTTGACCAGG
>ONYS01000185.1 GCA_900322095.1 uncultured Prevotella sp. | reverse complement strand
CTTTTTAACTTTGAGCGAAAAAATATGTAACTTTGCCCATAGAATATAAACGTTTATAGAATATTATGTTATGGAAACATTGAAGAAATGGTTGCCGGATATCCTGGCCATCATCCTCTTTGCCGTCATTGGCTTTGTCTACTTCATGCCTGCTGACATCGACGGCAGAGTCCTCTACCGCGAAGATTCCTCGGCAGGTCGCGGACTCGGTCAGGAGAGCAAACTCTATCTCGAAAAGACCGGCGAGCGCACCCGCTGGACCAATTCCGCCTTCAGTGGTATGCCCACCTATCAGGTCTCGCCGTCCTATACCTCGACCAACTTCTTGGGCAAGATGGAGAATGCCTACCACCTCTGGCTGCCTGAAAACGTGTGGTTTGTCTTTGCCTATCTCTTGGGCTTCTACATCCTGCTGCGCGCCTTCGACTTCAAGCAGTATCTCGCTGTGCTGGGCTCCATCCTGTGGGCTTTCTCCAGCTATTTCTTCATCATCATTGCCGCAGGCCATATCTGGAAGGTCATGGCGCTGGCCTATCTGCCGCCGATGATCGCCGGCATTGTGCTCTGCTACCGCGGCAAATATCTGTGGGGCCTGATCGTCACGGCCATCTTCACTGCCTTTGAGATCAACGCCAACCACGTGCAGATGACCTACTACTATCTCTTCATCATCCTTTTCATGATCATCGCCTGGCTCGTCATGGCCATCCGCGACAAGAAGTTGCCGCAGTTTGTCAAGGGCTCGGTGGTTTGTGCCGTCGGCGCTCTGCTCGGCGTGCTGATCAACATCTCCAATCTCTATCACACCTGGGAATATACCAAGGAGAGTATGCGTGGCAAGAGTGAACTGGTGAAGAAGAATTCCAGTAACCAGACCAGCAGCGGTCTCGACCGCGACTACATCACGCAGTGGAGCTACGGCATCGGTGAGACGTGGACGCTGCTCGTGCCCAACACCAAGGGCGGTGCCTCCGTGCCGTTGGCTCAGAACGCCAAGGCCATGGAGAAGGCTGATCCTAACTTCATGCAGATCTATCAGCAGATGGGACAGTACTGGGGCGACCAACCCGGAACGAGTGGGCCGGTGTATGTCGGCGCCTTCGTGCTGATGCTCTTCATCTTGGGATTGTTCATCGTGAAGGGTCCGATGAAGTGGGCTTTGCTGGCCGCCACCATCCTGAGCATCCTGCTCTCGTGGGGCCGCAACTTCATGGGCTTCACCAATTTCTTCCTCGACTACATTCCGATGTACGCCAAGTTCCGTACGGTGGCTTCCATCCTCGTCATCGCCGAGTTCACGATACCGTTGCTCGCCATGATGGCTTTGAAGAAGATCATCGACGAGCCGGAGATCCTTAAGACCAAGATTCGCTGGGTGTGGGTGAGCTTTGCGCTCACCGGCGGCATTGCTCTGCTCTTCTGGCTGATGCCTTCCGTGTTCTTCCCCGACTATATCTCGGCGCAGGAGAATCAGGCCCTGGCACAGATCCCGGCTGAATATCTTGGTCCGCTGAAATCCAATCTGACGGCCATCCGTGAGTATATCTTCAGTTCTGATGCCCTGCGCTCGTTTATCGTCGTGGCACTTGGCACCGCCCTGCTCATGCTCTATAAGTATAAGAAGCTCAACGCCAAGCTCCTCGTGTGCTGCGTGACGGTGCTCTGCCTCGTGGATATGTGGCAGGTCAACAAGCGCTATCTCAACGACGGCATGTTTGTCGAGGCCAGCGTGCGCAACAGCGACCAGCCGATGACAGCCACTGACCGGCAGATCCTCAAGGACAAGGGATTGGACTATCGTGTGCTGAATCTTGCGACAAGTACGTTCAACGAGAACGAGACTTCTTATTATCACAAGAGCATCGGCGGCTATCATCCTGCCAAGCTGCGCCGTTATCAGGAGATGATCGACGCTTATATCGCTCCCGAGATGCAGAAGATGATGCCCGCCATCTCGAAGGCCGGCGGCGACATGACTAAGGTCGACGGATCGAAAGTGTGGCCTGTGCTGAACATGCTCAACGCCAAATATTTCATCCTGCCCTTGCAGAGCGGACAGACCGTGCCCTTGCAGAATCCCTATGTGCAGGGCAACGCGTGGTTTGTGGATAAGGTTGACTATGTCGACAACGCCAACCAGGAGATCGACCGCGTAGGAAAGATCGACCTGCACCATGAGGCTGTCGCCGACAAGAAGTTCAGTGAGCAACTCGGTAATGCCGTCAAGCAGGACGGTACCTCCATGGCGGTCATCAAGAGCTACGAGCCCAACCACTTGACCTATGAAGTCAACTCCGACAAGGGCGGCGTGCTCGTGTTCTCTGAGATCTATTATCCCGAGTGGACAGCAACCGTCGACGGACAGAAGGCTGAGCTGGGACGCGTGAACTATATCCTGCGCGCCTTGAACGTGAAGCCGGGCAAGCATGAGGTCGTCCTTGACTTCCATCCTGCTTCCATCCGCACGACTGAGACGCTGGCCTACTGCTCTTATGGCATCCTCGCCCTGCTGATTGCAGCCGGAGCCTTTATGGAGCGCCGCAAGAACAAGGAAAAGGAATAATACGTTTTACACCTTATTATATATAGCATATTGATCAGATCATTGTTTTTCGACATCGACGGTACGCTGGTGAGTTTTCGCACGCATCGCATCCCGCAAGCAGCCGTCGACGCACTCACTGAGGCGAAGGCCCGTGGCGTGAAGATTTTCATCTCCACGGGCCGGCCTATACAGTTTATCACCAACCTCTCGCAGATCGAGCATCTCATTGATGGCTACATCACGACCAATGGCGCCTACTGCTTTGTAGGCGACGACATGGTCAGCCGCCACGCCATCGATCCTGCTGACGTGCAGAAAATCCTTGATGCCTGCGACCGCTTCGACCGTGCTGCCATCGTCGTTGGTCAGAAGACCATTGCTGTCTACAACCGTCAGCCCATCGTGGACAAGGCATTCGGCGAAGGGCTGGGACTGACATACCTCGACTTTGACGAGCTCAGCAACGTACTCCAGCAGGCTATCCTGCAGGTGACGCCGTTCATCACGGACGAGGAAGAGGCTCAGCTCATGCCCTTGATACCCCATTGCGTCGGTGGCCGCTGGACCAAGGAATTTGTCGACATCACGCAGGAAGCCGCCGACAAGGGCAAAGGACTCATAGCCATGGCGGCTCATGAGCACTTTGGCATCGACGAGACGATGGCCTTTGGCGACGGTGGCAACGACATCCCCATCATCCGGCAGGCCGGTATCGGCGTGGCAATGGGCAATGCCACCGACAACGTCAAAGCGGCAGCCGACTACGTTACCACGGCCGTCGACGATGAGGGCGTGAGGAAGGCGCTCATACATTTTGGAGTCATCAAAGGCTGAAAACAGCGCTTTAGGAATGTATATTCGTCGAAAATAACATGAAAACGATGCTTCTTTAAGAAAAAAGCAGTAATTTTGCGAGTAATATCATTAGATTAGGACATACATGGAAAAACTTGTTATCAACTCCTTTGAGGAGTTTGCTTCTCACGAGGGACAACAATTAGGAATATCAGACTGGTT
>ONYS01000053.1 GCA_900322095.1 uncultured Prevotella sp. | reverse complement strand
GTTGATTTCCTTATCGGTTTGGAATGGATATCCAGCAAACTCAATGCGGACATAGCTCAAAATGCCGGAGTTGTCGGCATTGTCGTTACCGCCGTGCTTCGTGCGCGGGCCACCTTCGATCTGCATCTCGTTCTGATTGTTCTGAGCTTTACCGCAGAGGATCACGCCACCCCAGTCGCCGGGACGACGCTGGCCCTTGGCCTGCTCGGAGGTGAAGACGATAGGACTCGTGGCCGTGCCCTTGGCGAAGAGCTTACCGCCACGCTCAACGATGAGAGCGGCCTTCGTATCCTTGTCGCCCTTGATGATGGTTCCGGGTTCGATGGTGAGTTCGGCTCCGTCGGCGATGTAGACCCAACCCTTCAGCAGGTAGGTGCCTTGCTTCAGGGTCTGCTTTCCTTTGAAGACAAACTCCTGGTCGCCATTGCCGATTTCCTTGCCATTGGCATCTTCTTTTCCGCTGGTGAAGAGAATGTGGTCGCAAGCGTTCAGTCCGCCATCCTTCGACCATACGTAAGCAGCAGTCTGACCGTTGTTGTTATCATCACTGCTACTGTTGTCGTCGCTGCTGCACGAAGAGAGTGATGCAGCGAGCATCATGATGCCAAGGCATCCGTAAAGTTTGTAATTTCTCATAACGTTTAGTTTGTTAAACATCAATTTTTCGTATTTAGAATTTATAGATTGCTGAAAGTCCCAGGTTCATGCCCGGACGATAGGTGCGGGTGACTTCCTCCTTTTCTTCCTTGTGGCCGTCCTGGTAGGTCACCTTGGCGAACTGCTTGTAATACAGTTTGCTGTTGAGCAGGTCGCGGGCGCTGAGCTTGAGCTCAAAGTGCTGTCCCCACTTCTTCGAGGCTGAGAGGTCGAACACGTCGCGGGGCATCTCGTAGCTGTCGGGTACGCGGGCATTGGTGTCGTCGCCCGTAGTGCCTTCGCTGCGTCCCACGCCGATGAGTCGCTTGCCGATTCGGTTGTAGAGCAGGGCGATGTTCACGTTCCACTTGGGATTGTTGTAGAAGATGCCTGTATTGACGAGGTAGGGAGACTGTCCCTGCATCGGACGGTTGGAGTCCTGATGGTCGTTGGGGTCGAATTTCACCCGGCTGCGGATGAGCGCGCCGTTGAACGACCAGCTGAAATTGGGGAGTCCGATGAAGCTCAGGTCCTTCTTCACGTCCAGCTCCAAACCGAAGCTATAGGCGCTTTTGGCGTTCTTGTAGCTGTAGATGAGGTCGGTGCCGCCACTGACGGTGTAGGTCCACTCGATGAGGTCGTTGAAATATTTGTAGAATGCCGCGAGAGAAACCACCTCGCCGCGCGAGGGATACCATTCGTAGCGGAGGTCGGCATTGTGGATGTAGCAGGCCTTGAGCTCAGGATTGCCCTGCACGCTGGATGCCAGATCGAAGTCGTAGAACACCGAGGATGAGATCTCGCGGAACTCCTGGCGGTTGACGCTCTTGCCGTAGGAGAGTCTGAGCTGGTTCTTCGGGTCGATGACGTAGGTGATGTTGACGCTGGGGAAGAGGTCGTTGTGGCGGTAGTGGCGGCTCGACTCGCTCTTCTCCGTGTCGCGCAGGTTGGAGATGAGTTCCATGTCGTCGTATTCATATCTCAGTCCGGCATAGATGCTCCAGGCTTTGAAGGGCAGCGTGGCGGCGATGTATCCGGCACCGAGCGTGTTGTGGCCCCGATAGTTGTTGCGCATCTGGTGCTGCTCGATGAGGTAGAGTCCCTGCTGTCCGAAGTAAGTCTCGTCGCTGAGCAGCTGGGTCATGTCCATCGTGCGGAAGTCGGCCGGGAGACTGTTGTCCGACGTGTTCCAGCTGTAGATGAAGTTGCGGGTGTTGTACTTACGCGTGCGGTACTCGCCGTAGGCTCCGAAGCGGAGGGTCGGGTCCCAATTGCCGAAGTGGAACTGGTGCTTGTCGCTCGCGTTAGCTGAGAAGATATGCTCGTCGAGCTGTGTCCATTCGCGGGATATGTCGTTGCCGTTGCTCAGCTGGTAGACGCCCGACTCGAGAGCGTCGTCGATAAGGTATCTGCGGCGGTCGGGGATGTGGCGGTTGGCATAGCTGTAGCTGGCGCTCCATTCTATCTGGTCGGCACGCAGCGTGTGCTTGCCCGTGAACTGACCGTTGTAGGTGGTGCGGCTGCGGTAGTAGTATTCGGCCGATTTCTCCAGGTTGGCCTGTGCCGAGACGCCCTCACGCCAAGTGTAGCGGTTGCTTCCCAGCTGGTTGAGGATGTTCTTGAATTCGTATTTGTTGTTTCCGCCGGGAGAGAGGAAAGTCATGTTGAGCATCGCGCCGAGCCGCACGTTGTGGTTGTACTGGTCGTCGGTGCTATGGCGGAGATAGTTGTTGCGGTCGTTGGCCACATCGTAGATGCCGAACAGATTGTTCTGCATGTTCTTGTAGGTGCGGTATTCGTTGGTGTAGTTGGCTGCGGCAATCAGTCCCAGCTTTCCGGCCGCTGTCTCCCAGTGGTGGGTGAGGCTGAAGCCCAGTTTCAAGTCGCCCAGGGGATGCGTGGTGGAAGTGGTCCAGTCGTTGTTGAGATGGTTTCCCGTGAGGCTCACTCCGTTGAAGGCGCCCAGCGGGTTGAGGTTGGCCTCAATGCCGCCATGCATGGAGCGTAGCCCGCCGTCGAAGCCGAGGAAGTCGGTCGATGATCCTTTGGTCTTGAGGAAAGAAGCGAACGAAGAAGAAGTGTTCCAGTTGCCTCCGATTTGAATGTTGAATGTGTTTTCCTGTGGTATTCCCTTTGTGTTGATAATGATGAAGCCACCGGAATAGTCGGCAGGATATTCGGCCGACGGGGTCTTCACAATCGTCAGATTATCGATCTGGCTGCTCGGAATCATGTCGAAAGAGAAGGCTCTCGAGTCATCTTCCGAGCTGGGGGCCGCACCTCCGTTGATCCAAACGTTGTTGTAGCGCTGTGAAAGACCGCGCACCATGACGAACTTGTCGTCGATGAGGCTCACGCCGGGGATTCTGCGTATCACTTCTCCCGCGTTGCTGTCTTGTGTCTTGCTTATCTCTTGTGCCGAAACATTGCTCACTATGACGGAACTGCTTTTCATTTCCTGCACCGCTGCGGCCTCTGTGTTCCTTCTTACTACTGCCGTAACGGTTACGTCGTGCAGCTGCTGTTCATCGGCCTTCATCCTGACCTCAATGTCTTTCTGGGTAGAAGGCGTCACCTGAACTCCGTCAATTTCTTTTTTCTGATACCCCAAGTAAGAGAAGCCTAGTTTGCAGGTCTTTCCCTTCAGTCCGTCGAAGGAGAAGTGCCCATTGATGTCGGTCACGGTCTTGTTGTCCGTACCTGAAACTTCCACAACAGCGCCCACGAGAGGCTCATTTGTTGTTGCATCTTTGATGACACCGGCTACGTGCTGTGCACATACTTGGAGCGTCATCATGAGTAGCAGTATGATTACTGCGGTAAATTTCTTTGCTTGATTCATATCATCTCTGTTTCTTTTCGTCTGCAAAATTAGCGGACAAAAGTTACAGAGACGTTAACCACCTGTGATGAAAATCGTACAAAGGGATTGCAAAGAAATTACAGAAATTTCATAAGCGTTTCAGGGTAATGAGCTAGAAGACCGTGCTTCGTAGGGGTGGCGTCAATGTCTTCTTGGATGTTTGGTATAGCGGAGGCTCATCAAACGATGAGCATGATGATGCCGCTGATGCCGATGTAGCAATAGACGACATAGCGGAACCAGCGGTTGGGAATATGCTTGAACACGTATGCTCCAAGCGTGGTGCCGATAGCCACTCCGCCTATGCCATAAAGATAGTCCCAACCCACAGTCGGCGTGAGGAATCCGTTATAGGCGCGCACCATCGTCATCATGATGTTGCCGCAGAGCAGATACGACTGCATCAGGGCCATGTACTGATTCTTGTCTTTCACGGTAGAGACAAAATAAAGTACGGCTGGAGGACCTTGTGCACCAAAGAATCCGCCCAACAGTCCGCTGATCGTGCCGGCTGTGATCTGTCCTTTCTTGTTGGCAGGAATCTTTATGCGGCTGCTGAAGAAGATGAAATAGATGCTCACCAAGATCAGCGCCACGCCGAGGATCGTGTGGAGCAGGGCATCGTCCATCCGCTTCAGGCAGAAAATGGCAAATGTGGAGACGATGATGAAGGTGGTCAGGATGGGGAGCAGTCGCCGTAAGTCGAGATAGTGGCGCATCTTATAGCAAATCACCATGCTGTTGCTCATGGCGAGAAGCCCCGAGAGGGTCGTGGCCTCACCATAGGAGGGCATCAGATAGGGCAAGACGGTCATGATGAAGACGCCAAAACCGAAGCCCGTCGTGCGCTGGATGAAGCTGGCGCAGATGCAAAGCAGGAATATGATGATGATAAGATGCAGCATGATTATGGATTGGATGTTTGCAAAAGTAGTATAAAATTGGCTGAAAAGCAAAAGATTTAAATGAAAAAGATTTATTCATTCTCAAAAAATTCCTATCTTTGTGCGAGTCGGGGGAATGAACCTCTCTTGCGGAAACATACCTTAAGAGACGGACGAACACCTCTTTTATAAATAAGTATAAGAAATGATTTAGAGATATGAGAAAATTATTTATCCTTTTATTCTTGCTTGGCTCAATGGCGTCGGCTGAGGCACAAAGCAACCGAACGACTGAGACCCAGCGCGACAGATACGGCCACATCACCGGAACGGCTGTCACGACAACCAAGAGCGACGGAACCAGTGAGACTGTCTATAAAGACGCTTACGGCCACATCACCGGGCGCAGTGTCACCCGGCAGCGCTCGAACGGCACTTCGGAGACGACCTTCAAGGACCAGTATGGCCACACGACGGGCTCCAGTTCGACCAGGACGGATGGCACAAGGGAGAAGACGACGTATAAAGACCGGTACGGCCATACGACGGGCAGCAGCGAATCGCGCACTGATGGCCGTGAGACCAAGACCACCTATAAGGACCGCTATGGCCATATTACGGGTACATCGACTAAGAAATAATCCTAAACGGGCGGAGTGGACTACCTAACGAACGATAAGAAAATGACAGAATCAGTTAAAACGAATTCTTTAAAGGCCTGGGTATTGGCAGCCCGGCCGAAAACGCTGACGGGAGCGGCTGTGCCGGTGATGATCGGCGGTGCACTGGCCGTGAGCGACTCAAACTTTGCTCCCGATTGGCTTCCGATGATATTGTGCTTTCTCTTTGCTTTCATCATGCAGATTGATGCCAATCTGGTCAATGACTATTTCGACTTCAAGAAGGGAAGCGACGACCGCGAGACCCGCCTGGGACCGAAGCGCGCCTGTGCCGAAGGCTGGGTGACGCCCGGGGCCATGAGGATTGCTATGGCCGTCACGACTGGTCTGGCCTGCATCGTGGGTCTGCCGCTGATATTCTATGGCGGACTGGAGATGATTCTTGTGGGCGGACTCTGCGTGGTGTTCTGCTTCCTCTATACGCTCTCGCTTTCCTATCTTGGCATGGGCGACGTGCTCGTGCTGGTCTTCTTCGGCATCATTCCGGTGATGCTCACCTATTATCTGAGCTTGCCTCTGGGCAGCCAGCATTTCACTTGGGAGTCGTTCGTGGCATCCATCTGCTGCGGACTGGTCATCGACACGCTGCTCGTGGTGAACAATTTCCGGGATATTGACAATGACCGAGATGCGGGAAAGAAGACGCTGATCGTGAAGATTGGCGCAGAGAAGGCCTTGTTGCTCTATAAGACGCTGGGTTCGGCGGCATGCATCCTGGGATTCGCTTTCTTTCTCTTTGGCCATAAGATGGCTTTCTTCCTGCCGTGCATCTATCTCTGTATGCACCAGAGCACTTATCAGGAGATGCTTAGAATAAGAAAGGGCCGTGAGCTTAACAAAGTGTTAGGTCTCACAGCCCGGAATATCTTTGTGTATGGCCTTTGTGTGGCCATCGGTATTCTGATTAGTTGAAGAAGTTCCAACTGAGTCCGAATCTCAGGGTTCGGTCGTTGATAGGGTAGTGGGGAGTAAGGAAGTAGTCCTTCTTCCCACTTCCTGCGTTTATATGGCTCATCATGATGAAGAACCTTGTGTGCTTCAGGTGGAAGTTGGCATAGACGTTGACGATGGGATAGTTGCCGGTCTTCACGCGGCTGTCCCCTTCCTGTATGGTGTAGGAACCCAAGGCGGGACTGTAGTCGGGGGCATAGTACTTCGTGAAATACCTCACGTCGCCTCCCAAGTCGCACTTGAGCACACGGGCAATCTTGAAGTGGAGGTAGAGATTGCTGTAGATATTCAGGTCGGGCACGGCGATGACGTCTTCCTTGGAACTCTTCTGATAGGTGATGACATTCTCCCAGAACAGCGGACCGAGCTTGAAGTTCTGGCTCAACTGGAGCGTGAGTAGACTCGTGGTACCACCCTGGCGCACGTTGACTGCCATGTCGGAACGGGGATGCTCGCTCGTGCCCAGCGTGTAGGACTGGCCGAAATAGGTGTAGTTGTCTATCTCGTCTACGGCTACGCGCAGTGTGGTCTTGGTCTTCTGATAGCTGAAAACGCCCTGAATACGGCTGTGGGTGGTCTTCGACAGACTACCATTGTCCCACCAGAAGTGCTTCGAGTGGTAGTGGCGCAAGTAGAACGAGGGATTATCGCGATGGAAGAAGGCGTTGGCAGCCAGCGTCACTGTGTCGCCAAACAAGGGGAAGTTGAGGTCGATGCCTCCGTCGATTCTCAGCTGTCCGGCGTCCTCGCCCGTGAGCCAAGTCTCTGCCGTAGCGTTGAAATGAAGCGTCTTGCCCTGCGTCTTACTGATCTGAGCGCCAATACTCAGGTTGTGCTCATTGTAGGTGCTGGTGCCACTCGTAGAGTCGGGGAGGGTATAGTGGCGGAGATCACTTGTGATGAAAGCCTTCAATCCTGCTTTTGCCCACTTGTTGAATCCTTCCAGGAGCGAGATGGCAAAGGTGTTCTTGATGCGGTAGTGGCTGGTCTTGTCGTAGATGGAGTCGCCGGCCAGCTTACCCACGTTGGGGAAGGTGAGCGAATAGTAGTTATCCGGAGTGACGTAGGCCTCGTATATACGGCGATAGTTGTCCACCTTCAGCGTATGGATGAAGCTAGTCACCGGTACGTATTCGTCTTTCATCCATGTTGTATCGGCCTTTTCTTTCTTGGTCTGTGCCAATAGCGAATCGGCAGCAGCCGCACCCACTACGTTCAGGCGCTCTGTCTTTACCGTATCGGTGCGCGCTGGCTCGTTGCCGGCAATGACGGCGTCCTTGGGGCGTCCCGTGGGAGTGATGCTGCGGTCGTAGGCATCCTCGTCGAAGTCCTCTCCACGCTTCTTGGCATCCTTCATGGCTTTCTGCTTGGCCTTGGCCGCATCGTTCTCCTTCTTGCTCTCGATGGCAAACTTGCGGGCCTTGATCTCATCCTCGGTCATGGGCACCTTGCGCTTGAAGCCGAGGCTGTAGCGCTGGGTGAAGAACACATGCTGATTGTCGTTGCGGTTCCAGTTGCGCTCGAGGACGGTAGGAATCTCCGAACTCTGATAGCTTTCCTGGAAGCTCTCGGGATGGGTGATGTAGTTGTCGTCGGCGATACCTCCGTTCTCAGTCACCTTCTGATGGTTGGTTGACATGAGCAGATGAGCCTGATATTTCTCACCGAGGTATGAGCCATACATGGTGTAGTTGAAGTGCGACGTGCTCTGATTTTGATAATATCCACGACCGTAGAGATAGTCGAACTTGAATCCCAATCCCAACTTCTTTCCCGCGTTGACAGCAAACTTAGCCGTGAAGTGGTCCTCACCGTCAGTCCGGTCGCCGCAGGTGTTGTAGGTGAGATTCGTGATGGGCGAGAGGGTGTTGGTGAAGTGGAAGGCGCTCACGGGTGTGATGAAGAAGTCGTAGGGCCGGGTAAAGAGAAACTCATCCTGTGACGTCTGGTCGACAAAGACCCTGTTGATACGGGGTGTACCCAGGTTGCCCGTAGTGTTGTACTCGCCCCGCAGCCCCGTAGTGAAGATGGAGTTCATAAACATGTGAGGGACCGTGTCGAGCTGGGCTGGCGTTCTGTCGCCAAACCTTTCGTCTACCGTCCACACCTTCACGCCCGTGGGAATCTGCTTGTCGGTGCCCAGGGAGTCGGTCTGCCGGGAAGAACGGCGGGATATGTTGCCTTGCGCGTCTATCTGGTTGAATCCGCCGTTGTCGGTTTGTGCATCAACGGCCGACGGAACAAAAAAGAAGACGCCTGCAATAAGAGCAATATATTTTATATTCATCGTTTATGGAAAAATCTGATAGTACTCTCGGCCATCTTGAACACCATAGAGAAGAGAATGATGATGATTCCCATCTGTTGATGTCCCAGGAAATATACGACGAGGCCAATGATGGCACCGATCATGAAGATGATATTGAGCAGATTGCGCAATTTCAGCATCTTGTCGTCATCTGTTGGGTTGGCTTCGCCTCTGGATCTTTTTTCTAACATGTAGTCTTGTGGATTAAAGGATTATTTCAGTGCATTGACAATCTGCTCAAAGAGATAGTCCTTGCGGTCTATAGTTTTGCTTCTGAACTTGCCGTAGAATTTGGCCAGGCGGGTCTTCTTCTTATTTAGGGCCAGTTTGTCGGTGATGACCTCTTCGGCCGGAGCCGTCATGCCGGTCTTGCGGTCGGTCTCATAGAGATAATAGAGACGCGCCATCTCCGCATGTACGTGTCCGTCGGTGCAGGCTATGATCAGGGCGTAATGGAATTCGGTCTGGTCAAGACTCAGGAAGTTCTTCGAGAAGACCAGATTCTCTTTGAACGTTGCTACGATCTTATGTTGTGCCTTGTTGACGATGGCTATTTTGGAACCTGGCAGCTGGTTGTCTTCCTTCGTCAGCGTGTCCAGGAGAACGTACATGCGATTGTAAATCTCCTCAGCCGAGAGTCTCGGGCAGTCGTAGTCGAGGGAGAACACAATCTTTCCATCAGCATCCGTAGTGATTGTCCCGGCGAGATATTTAGGATCATCTGTCTTTTCGGGCTTATCGGCTTTCTTCTCGGCTTTAGTAGCCTTAGTCTCTTTCGGGGTCTGCTGTTGGGGTACTTCCCAGGTGTTGTTTTGTGCCATCGACAACATGGGGATGAAGACGAGCAATGCTAATAGTATTCTTTTCATTTGTTTCTGATTTAATTATAAGGCAAAAATAATAAAAAGAAACTACCCATGCCGCTTTTCAATCTATTTTAACACAGCAATTATTAATTCACAGTTTATAATTACTGTGCAGCTTCCGAATAATTCATTTTGCAGCAGAGCAGTCGGCTTCCTCCCGGACTGCTTAGAGAAATGCATGAAGTGTTAGTCGTCGGAGAGTTTCAGGATGATGCTGGTTGCTCCGATGGTGAAAAGAGTACCATCGGTGATGACGCGGCGCTCCTTGTCGCCGAGGATCTCATTGTCGACAAACGTACCCGTATTGCTGGGACCATCGCGCAGCACATATTTAAGGTTGCCGTTCTTGTCGCGAGAGACGTTAATGATGCAATGGGTCATGTCGATGCTGGGGTCATTGGTCTCAATAGGACAGTTGATGCCGGAGCCTTTCATATAACGGCCAATGACGTTGTCGCCCAGCTGCAAGGGTATCACTTGCTTGTAGTGGAACACATTCTCAATGACGACTATGCTTCCGTAGCCCTTGTCCTCATTGACGTCCTCCGGGCGCTCTTCCTTGCGGGTGGCGCGCAGGCGGCTTACTCCAATCTTAATTCCGAAGGTTTTACCACACGACGGACATTGGAATACCAATTTTTGACCGTCGCGGTATTTCGTTTCATCAAAGGTGATGAACTCATTGCATTTCGGACAACGTACTCTTTTCATACGGCTTGCAGAGGGATTATTCGTTGACGGCTGTTACCCAAGCCTGCTCAAAGACCTGTCGACCCTGAAGCAGATTGAGCTGCTTCTGGGCCTCTTCTCTTGAGGCGTATGAACCATATAGTACCTTCGTCGCTTTTCCATTTTTCTGAAACACCCTGACGTCGTCGATTCCGCTGGCTTTGAGCTTCTTCACAAAGTCTTCGGCGTTGGCGCGGGTGACTCTGCTGGCCAGTACGAGGCTATAACGGGTGGCCGAAGCCTTGTCGTCAGCCTTCACTGCGGCGTGAGCAGACTCTGCCGGCTGTGCCTTCAGCTGTACTGTAGGTGCAGCCTTGGGGAGCTTGGGCATCACCTTCTCCAGCAGACCCGTATCGATGGAACTCATGCGAAGGGCCTCGCGGGTAGGGCGTGAGATCTGTGTAGGAATCAGGAAGAATGCCAAGATCACTGCAGCCACAGCAACGGCATTTCTCACCCAGGTCATCGGAATGACGAGATGCTGTTTCTTATCCTCTTCCTCGTTCTGGAGCAACACTTCGTTCAGCGTGGGTTGAGCCTCGGGCTTCTTCTCCTGTTCTTCCTTCACTTCCTCAACGACTGCCTTAGTCTGGGCTGCATGCTCTGCCTCGTAAGCGAGAGGTCGCATGTTGAAGTTGCTGAGTCCATAAAGACTTGGCGTAAGGATGCCGGCCTCGCAAGGCTGGAATACGATGTTGCCCTCGTCGTTGAGGCGCAGCACGCCGACATCGGTCATCTCGTATACACCTTTGTTCTCAAGGGTCTGACGAATCTCGTTCACCTCATCCTCGATGCGCTTCAGGGCCTCGGGATAGCTGAGATCGTAAGCCTCGATGTAAGACTGCACCAAAAGGGAGTCGTTCATCGTGAGCTGGGGATTGAAACCAATACTGCGCAATGGAGGGAGGAACGAACCGTCGTTCTCGTCGTATCGCGCATCCACATGATGGGCCATGAAGCCACCAAATCCTGGGACAATAACGCAGTCATTGTCCAGAAGCAATATCTCTATGTGTCTTTGAATTTCAATCATTACTGCAAAGGTAAGACTATTATTTGTAATAAGCAAACTTGATTTTGACGGTTCCGAGCGTTCTATAAGCATCGAATCATCGTATCTCGTTGATTATTTCGATTTTGCTTCAAAGGATCGGTAATTATTAAAAAATATTAAAACTGCGAAGGAGACCTTGTTGCTCAGTTACCAAACAAAAATCGGTAAGATCAGATCATCGGAAAAAGTTAGAGTAGCCAAGTGATTATTGCAGTGTAGGAGCAGCGGCATTCCTGACGACGAATGGCTTACTTGTGATAAGCAAGCGGTGTACTTCCTTGGCCGTTAGGAATGCCGCTTCTCCTATCTGCGCGCTTCGCGCTGGTGTGCCGCCTCCGGGGCACTGAGTCCAGAGAGTGGGGGAGACACCTTACCCCAGTCTGCGCTCCTGACGTCGCTTGACTGGGGTTACTGAGAGTCAGCCCCTTCGAGGCTGGTTAGTTTGCCCTGTCTTGCTCGTTTGGGTGTTATAGGAGCGTCGTCATTCCTGACGACGAAGGAATGTTGTAGGAGCGTTGTAGGGAGTGTCGTCATTCCTGACGACGAAGGATTTACTTGTGATTGCAATCAGAGTACGGGCTTGGCCGTCAGAAATGACGGCTCTCCTATCGCCCTCCTTCGTGTATCAATCGGAGTTTGCTCTTTGATGTTTCTCCCCTCCCTCTGTAGGGAGGGGCAGGGGGTGGGTCTCCTCTTTCTTTCTTGGCCGTCAGGAATGACGGCCCTCCTATGTGTCCTTCCTGCATTAACTGTCTGGTGATGTTTTCTCCCCTCCCTCTGTAGGGAGGGGTAGGGGGTGGGTCTTCTAGTTTTGGGGGTTGCTCTTTGTTCCTCTTTATTTTATCAGCCGATAGCTGACGACATCGTGGGCCCTTACGGTTACTTTCCGCTCGGCCTTGTTCTTGAGCGAAGTGCGGCCGGCATTGCGTTGGGTCCAGAGGTCGCGGACGGCGTAGACGTGAGAGTCGAAATTGGTGCTGCGGTTGGACACCTCATCATCGGTGAGGTTGAATCTCTGCCAGTTGAGGGCATAGACGACATCCTTTTTCGTCGGGTTGAGGATGGTGAAGGCCCAGTCGCCATTGGCCAAAGGCTTGAACCAGAAGTCCAGCCCTTCCTCGCTGCAGAAGTGGAGTCCTTGAACGCCGAGCGAATCTTGGTTGACGGCTATCATTTCCTTATTGAGCAGGATGTCGCGCGTCTCCTTTGACATGTCTCTCAGGTCGTTGCCCAGGATGAGCGGACTGGCCATCATACACCACATGGCGAAGTGGGCTCTGTCCTCATTGACGCTCATGCCATTGCCCACCTCCAGCATGTCGGGATCGTTCCAGTGGCCCGGTCCGGCAAAGCGGCGCAGCGTGTCGTTCTTGTGTATGCAGTCCATCACGCTATACTGCGAGTAGGTAGGAAAGACGCGGGTGGAGTCGAAGGAGCACCAGATATCGGGTCCGATGCGCCACGAATGGCCGATGTCCTCAGCCCAGCGCCAAGGATCGTTGGCGCCCCATTCGCACATGGAGAGGAAAATCTCGCGGCCCGAGGCATGCAGGGCGTCGCTCATCAGCTGGTAGGCTCCTTTGGGATTGATGTTGACCGTGTTGCACCAGTCCTCCTTCAGGTAGTCCACACCCCATCGCGCATATTGCAAGGCATCTTGATATTCGTGGCCAAGACTGCCTGGCATTCCGGCGCAGGTGGCCGTGCCGCAGTCGCTGTAGATGCCGAGCTTCAGTCCACGCTGGTGCAGGTAGTCCGACAGCCATTTCATGCCGTGAGGAAACTTCTTCGCGTCGGCCTGGATAAAGCCGTCAGCATCGCGCTGACCATGCCAGCAGTCGTCCAGATTAATATAGGTATAGCCTGCGTCGCGCAGTCCCGAGATCACCATGGCGTCGGCAATGCCCGTGATGATCTCTTCGTTGATGTTGCCTTGGAATTTGTTCCATGTGCTCCAGCCCATCTGCGGGGTCTTGCCCAGGTCGGGCGCCTTCTGTGCTGTTGCGCTCATGGAGAGAGTGGCGGCAAGCAGCAATATCATAGTCTTGTTCTTCATTGTGTTTATGAGTTTTTGATTGCTGCAAAGTTACCGCTTATTTTTCTCAACCCCTTATCCTTGATTATCAAAAAGTGGTACTATCCTGCTTAACTCTTGATTCAGCCTTCTCTTTTCGTCAGTTGCACTACATTCTCCACATGAGGCGTATGGGGGAACATGTCTACGGGCTGTACGGCTTCAACCTTGTAGAGGGCGTCGAGCAGAGAGAGGTCGCGAGCCTGAGTGGCGGGATTGCAGCTCACGTAGACGATGCGCTTGGGAGCGGCATTGAGAATCACCTTCACCACATCGGGATGCATGCCCGCACGTGGAGGGTCGGTGATGATGACGTCGGGCCGACCGTGCTCAGCAATAAAGTCATCGGTCAGGATGTCCTTCATGTCGCCGGCAAAGAAACTCGTGTTGCTGATGCCGTTGATCTCGCTGTTCACCTTCGCGTTCTCAATGGCTTCGGGCACGTACTCTATACCCACCACCTTGCGGGCCTTGTGGGCCACGAAGTTGGCGATGGTTCCCGTGCCCGTGTAGAGGTCGTAGACGATTTCGTCGCCTTGCAGCTGAGCAAACTCCCGGGCCACGCAATAGAGGCGGTAGGCCTGTTCGGTATTGGTCTGATAGAAGCTCTTGGCATTGACCTTGAACTTCAGGTCTTCCATGGTTTCGAAAATGTAGTCCTTGCCTTTGAAGGTGGTGAGCTCCAGGTCGCCGAAGGTGTCGTTGCATTTCTGATTGTCGACGTAGAGCAAAGAAGTGATTTGCGGGAACTTGTCTACCAGATGCTGCAGCAGATCTTTAGCCTTCTTTTCGTCGCCCGGCTCGTCGTAATGGAACTGGATGAGCACCATCCATTCGCCCGTATTGGAGTTGCGCAGCATGATGTCGCGCAGCAGTCCCACGTGTTGTCTGAGGTCGTAGAACGAGAGGCCATTGTCCAGCGCATACTGATAGATGTCGTTGCGAATCTGGTTGTGGAGGTCGTCCATGAGCCAGCATTTCTCTATGGGATAGATCTTGTCGAAGGCACCCGTGATGTGGAAGCCGATGGCGCCCTGTGAGAGTCCAGCGCCGGGTGGCAGGACATCGAGTTCCTGACGCGTATACCAGCGTTTGCTGGCGCAGCCGTACTCGGTCTTGTTGCGGTATTCAAATATTTTCACCGATCCCAGGATAGGCCGGAACTCGGGAAGCTCCACTTTGCCGATTCGGGTCAGCTGGTCGTACACCTGTTGTTGCTTGGCCTTCAGCTGCAAGTCGTAGGGCAGGTTCTGCCATTTGCAGCCGCCGCAGATGCCGAAATGCTTGCACTTGGGTTCGATGCGGTCCAGACTTTTCTCCACAAACCTCACCACTTCTGCCTCTGCATAATTCTTGCGCTTTTTCCGGATGCGCAGGTCTACGATGTCGCCCGGCACTACGAAGGGCACGAACACCGCCATCTCTCCTACATGTGCGATGGCCTTGCCCTCGGCTGCCACAGCCTCAATCTTGACATTCTCTAAGAGGGGATATATCTTTCTTGCCATATTATCTGTTTGTTATCTGTTTTTATTCACCGTTGACGCCTTTCAGTCTGGCCTGCAGCCCGCCTTGCCGCCTCTCTCGTCCTTCGAGGTGTGCGGAGAAGAATCTTGCGTCCTGCTTGCCGCTTGCAAAATTACTTCTTTTTTAGTGATTGGGCAAAAAATACAATCTCTAATTCACCTTGTGAGCCTTGCTTTCTGTTTTGCCTACAAGTACACTCCCCATTCTTTGTACTCCTCGTTTGCCTTCACAGGCTGAATGGCTTATGGTCTGCGCCCTAAATCCCCTTTACGCTGCAAAGATAGCAAAAGTTGCATGGCAAATCCAAATTTTCGAGGTCTGTGCAAGGGAATAAATTTTTCGATAAAGCTTACAGGTGAATGCTAATAGGCTGATAATGTGTGCAGGACGAGGTAAATAAATTTTTATCTCGGTTGAATGATTTCTTTAGGAGCGTCGCCATTCCTGACGACGAAGGATTTCCCAAAGTGTCTGCATCAAATGATGTGGCATGGCCTTCCAGGCAAATGCTAGCGATATGAGGGTCGTCATTCCTGACGACCAAGATTTCCGAACGAACCACTCACTAATAGTACATTCTCATTTTCTTTCCTGACGACCAAGGATTTAATTGTGATGAGCAAGCGGTCCTACTTTCTTGGCCGTCAGGAATGACGGCCCTCCTGCCATGGGGCCTTGTAGGACATCAAGTTTGGTTTGCGCTCCCCTCCCTCCGTAGGGAGGGGTAGGGGGTGGGTCTTGGAGTGGAGTGGTAAGGTTTTTCGCCCAATTCCTCTCCCTTTCCTGCGAAAATCGAGGGAGAGCCAACGAAAGGATAAATGCCGAAAATCGATAAAACGCTGTTATTCAAACGATTGCGAAAAATCAAGCGTTACAGCGTTACAATAAAAATCGCGCTATCCCCCCAGAATGGAGTGGCTATTTTTCAGACATGCCGCAGGTGGTGTGAAGATGAACGAGGGTCGGTGTAAAGAGACACTTTATCCAGTGGCCCAGATAACTGAGATGACAGCAAAAAAATCCCAACCACTGACATCGAAGGATTCTATATGAGAAAAAATTCTTCACTATTATAGGTATATATTTATTAAGGTATTACTATAGACTATCTATAAAATAGCCATTATTTTTTTTGAAGGGGGTAGCGCGATTTTTATTGTAACGCTGTAACGCTGTAACGCTTCGGCTGTTAATAAAATGCAAAATAGCTAGAGGCGTAGAGAATATTTTGTGTATTTGCTGCTCCCCCTTATCCTCATCTACGGTGATATAATTTTGCATTCTCAGCCTTGTGATATTACCCTCCAAGGTTGCAGACCGGTTGGATGAGCACATGATTCTTTCTGCGTTAAAAGGACCACCGACTTTTCGCTAGAATCTCAATAGCTTTGATTTTCCGTTTTCAGAAATATACTCTTCACGTTCGACGGTCTTGCCCTGGAAATTAAAATATGGTCTCAGCCTAAGAAATTCCAGAGCGTCTGAATCTTTTGCTGAGCGTGTATAATTATTCGCCAATATGATAATTTTGTTTCGGCTGAAGAATAAAAAAAATAAAATATTTGTATCGAAGTCAAACATTTTTGTTAACTTTGCAAGAGAGTTTATCTGCACGTTGAGTTGAAGGTATTCCATACGTTTGACAAACCTGAAGATGAATCCTCAGAAAGAGAAGGAAAATCTATCAGGTGTTGATTATGCAGTGATTCTAAATCAGCTTGGCGTGAATATTGTAGATCTTTGTAAGACAGAAGAGTCCGAACAGATCGTACATCGTCTGGCCAGCGAATTACAGCACTTCTATGGCATCACGCCGCAACTGGGTGAGTTGCAGAAGGATATGTACAATATTCGCTTGATCCATGTCCCAGAGTATTACGAAGAGCATCAGCTGCCAGATCCGCACAGTGAAGATCTGCATGGATGTATCGTACAGCATATGGCCCAGGAGGATCACATCATAATGATCCGGGTTCCCCCAGACTGCTTTCAAGCAGGGTCCCACAGACTCCCCCACAGAGATCAGTTCCGTCCTCCAGCCTGCCTGATCCAGCCGCTTCCGGAGCCATTCCGCCACTCGGGC
>ONYS01000106.1 GCA_900322095.1 uncultured Prevotella sp. | reverse complement strand
TCGTCCGATGCGTATGTTGCGGCGATAGGCTTTATGGCCGGAGGCATCGAGCACGAAGATCCATGAGCCGCCGGTGGTGCTGTAGAACGTACCCTTGGGAATGAGTATGGCCTTCTTCGACTCGCCGAGCTGCAGGTCGATGTAATAGGTCTGACCCGTGCGGATGTTTTGCGGACGGTGGCCTTGGAAGATGAAGTCAATCTTGAAGCGGCCGTCGTGCACCTCGGGATATACCTTGCGCACGCTGAGGCGATAGGTCTTGCCGTTCTGGGTGAAGGTGGCTGAGAGTCCGCTGCGTACGCGGTCGATGTAGTGCTCGTCTACCTGCGCTTCCACCTTATAGTCGCTCAGGTCGTTGATGACGCCCATCTTCTGTCCGGCAGCAATGCTCTGTCCGAGTTCCACGTCGAGCGTACCCACCTCGCCATCGATGGTCGATCGCACATCGAGCTTGGCCTTGCGCTGGCGCACGAGCTCCACGTTGCGGCGCATCGAGGCCAGGTCGTTGCTCATCTGGCTCATCTGCGCCTGCCGCATCTGTGAGCTTTTGTTCAGTCGCTGACGGATGAGGCGGTTCTTCTCCACAGCCAGTTGGTAGTCCTCCTTGGCTCTGAGATAGTCCTCACGCGAGTTGAGCTGTTCTTTCTGCAAAGCGGTCTGATGGTTGTAGGCCCGCTTCTTGGCCTGCTCGTCCATAGCGAGTTGGGCGGCCTCGGTGCGGTTGCTCAGTTGGTCCTGCTCCATGGAGAGCTGTGTGTTGCGCAGCATGTCCTGCTTCTCGGCCAGCTCACTCTCAGCGTTGAGGATTTCGAGATCGAGATTGGAGTTGCTCAACCTAACAATAACGTCGCCTTTGTGCACCTTAGTACCCTCATCAACGACTTTCTCCACGACGACGCCTCCCTCTTCGGGCGAGATCTGTACCACCTGAATGGGCACCACGTTGCCGTCGAGGCTCACGTAGTCATCAAACTGCTTGTCCTCAACCGCAGCGATGCTCAGTCCGCGGTTGTCCACCTGGAGCGTCGAAGTGAAGTTGCCCACAGCCAGCCATACGAGAGCCACAGCCAGCACCACGCCTCCAGCCATCCATGGCCAGTACTTACGTGGAATGCGGTATTTCTTCTGTTTGATCTCTATATCCATTTCTGTATCTGAGTTAGTTGCGCTTTGGTTTCTTATTCAGACGGTAAACGACGTGGAAGAGAACGTAGTTGGGCAGCACGTTGCGCCACACCTCGGTGCGTCCCTGCGCATTCATCGTCACGCTGAGGTTGTTCAGTTGGTGAAGTATGTCGAAGCCGTCAACTATGAAAGTCAGTCCGAGTTTTGGAAAGGTTTTGGAGAGACGGGCGTTCCACACCACATCGTTGGTATTGGCGCCTCCTGCCTCGTAGCCCCGACGGCTATAGATGCTCAGGTCGGTGGAGAGTTCTATCTTGCCGGGAAGCGTGGCCTTGACCGTGGGTCCATAGTGGAAATCCCATACACGCTGGGTTGTGAAGCCCTCACGGGAGCCGCCAGAGTAGTAGAAAAGCACAAAGCCATTGAGGCCCAACCGGAGCCATGGGAACTTATACTCCAACTTCAGGTCTTCCGTGAACCAATGGTTGTGGACGATGCTGCGGTCGGGCTCGGTCACTGGGGCATCGGCAGTGGTCGCCACGCTCATCAAGTCAACGCTGCGCGAGAAGCTGAACCGTGTCTTCGAGTCGAGGCTGAGCAACTTGCTCTTGCCGATAGGCGTGGCATAGTCGATGCCCTCTTGCAGGACACGGTTGCCATTGACGTTGTAAGGCCGGAACACGCGCACGCCAGTGCTACGGTCGTAGGTGTAGCCCATGGCGAGGGCATTCTGATAAATCCAGAACTGAGTCCACACGCTGAAGTGGGTGTCTTGCTTGGTGTTGCTGTCGCCTTTGTACATCAGCATGAAGTAGTGGGTGTGGCTATCACGCAGAAGGTTGTTGCCCAAGGTGACGTTCAGCGGGTCAGCATCGCTTCTCACGTCGATGAAGCGGACCAGGTCGGGCGTCACATGCGAGAGCTGATAGCGAAACTCAACATATTTATGCTGCCGGTCCCACATCTTGCGCACGAGGGCATAAGGACTGAAATGCCAGGAGTGGCGACGGAACACGCCGTTGTAGTCGGCCTGGCGATAATCCATGCGGTAGCTGTCGTAGGTCACTGGCAGGTAGACGGTGATCCAAATATCCTTGTCGTCTCTGCGCCATCGGGAGACAGTCCAGTTCAATGACAGCTCGTTGGACACATGCCGCTGTTTGCGCCAGAAGCTGTTCTGCATGTCGATGGTGCTCTCATACAGGCTCAGCGAGGGCAGCGAGCCCAACCCGCTGGCATCGTCGGCGCCATAGCCTGCCAACTGGTCGAGGCGGTAGAGGGCATAGTCGTGATGCTCATGCTCCACGGATAGCTTATAAGTGGGACGAATGCTCATGAATTCGTTGAACCAGTATTCAAATCCGGGAGTGAGACTGAACGACAACGTGCGGTCGGGACGGCCGTGCTCATAGCGGTTGCGGTAGTCGGTCGTGGCTGCAGCCAGACTGGGATAGTCGAGCCGGTATTGTGAGAAGGTTTTAGAAGTGTTCGACTTGTATTTGAAGTCGCCGTAGATGAAGAACTGGCTCGTCATGTCCTCAGCAAGGAACTGGATGAAATTCAAGCCACTGCCCGTCTCCACACGGTCGCTCTTGGCCAGCTGGTTGTTGAGCAACCGGTTGGCGGCAATGCTGCACAGCAATTGTCCGGCTTGCGGGCGACTAATGGAGTCGATGAGACAGGCGGCATCACCGATATATTGAGTGGGGTCCTGATTGAACGTGGCCGATGCCATGGCCGACTGGTTACGCGTATGCTGCCAGGAGAAGGAGGGAGTCAGCTCAGCCGACGCCATTCTGTTGGGTGTCCATCGCCAGTCGTGACTGGTTGAAAATCTCAGAGAGTGATTGCGCGACCGCTGCTGTTGACGCGTCCACGAGTCACCGCCCGTGAGGTAGTTCTGCATGCTTTGCCGGGTCAGTGCGTCTTCATTGTTATGCGCGATGACGGCATCACCGTTCACCTTATACCGCGAGTCCTTCTGTTTCACGAGATATTCCACGCCAGCCTGTCGCTGCGTCTTCTCTCCCGACGGCATCTGGTCGGGCGTCCAAGTGGTGGACTCACCCGGTCGGCGGGCGTCGTTAAGGTTGTTGAGATTGCCAAAGAAGGTGACGCGCGAGTGATTGGTGAAGCGCAGGGCGAAGAGGCGGGCCAGATAACGGTCATGAGTACCGCCGCCCACCTCGGCATTGGCTATCCATCCGATGTTGTACTCCTTCTTCAGGTGTACATCCATCACGAAGGTCTCGTCGCCAAGCTTCTTGTGGACCATCTCTCCGCGCAGACTCGACTTGTCATAGACCTTCACATTCTTCACCATGTAGGCGGGCAGATTGTCGAGCATGATCTGGCGGTCCTTGGAGAAGAAGTCCTCACCGTTGAGGAGCAGACTCTCCACATATTTGCCGTTGACATAGATGCGGCCGTCGTCCTTCAGTTCCACGCCGGGCAACTGACGGATAAGTCCATCAAGCATGCTGCCTTCGGAGAGTTGGAACGCGTCGGCGTTGAACACGAGGGTGTCGCCTTTGTTGTAGAACTTCACCTTCGTGGCCTTGACCACCACCTCGCCGAGCTGGACAGTCTTGGGCGCACGCTTCATCAGCAGGTCGGGGGCAAAGCGCATGGACATGCTGACGCGCGACTTTGTCTTCTTGGCAGGCAGGAGCACGTAGGCCGTCTCGTAGCCGTCGAGCTCGGCCTTTAGAAGCATGTCTTGCATGTCGGAGGTGGGACTGGTGACCCAATAGACATCAGTCAGCTCACCAGATTGCTGACTCTTGGAGGTGCGGCCCGTAGAATCGACCACCACGCTGTCGGTAGTCAACAGCGACACACGGGCACCATCGAGCAACACGTGGGTGAGCTGGTCCTTCACTTGTCCGATAACCACACAGGGCTTGTCTTTCTTCTGGGCCATGACCGGTGCCACACTATAAAATAATGTAAGTAACATCAAGGGGAGCAATCTTTTCCAAGTCATATCTTAAGTCTGATTAATTATTGTTCTATATCTATAGCGTTACTTTTCTACTCAAGCACATATTAAGAGCTCAAAAACTTATAAACTCAAAAACTCAAGAACTCATAAACTTCCCGAAAGGTAGTAACGCACCAGTCTCTGCTTCAGCGCCAACATCATCTCGCTCTGCAATAGCATCAGTCGGCTTTGCAGCAGTGTCTGGGCTGCAGTGTGCAAGTCGAAAACGGAAAGGATGCCCTCCTCATACTTGCGGCTGGAGAGGTAATGGGCCAGCGAGTCGGAGGCTACCTTTGTCTGCAGCTGCTGTACCTCACGGGCATAACCACGGAAGTCGAGCACAGCCTGCACGGTGTTGTCGTGCTGTCTGCGGTGGGCATCCTCCACGTCGAGGCGGGCTTTCTGCCAGTCGGTCTTGGCCCTACGGACCTTGTTCCACGAAGAAGGAGAGAAGAGCGGTATGGAGAGAGTCAAACAGACATACTCACCCATATTGTTGTGGAACTGTGAACCGAAACCGTCAGTCAGCCCGCCGGCGGTGAGGTTTTTATAATAGTTTGTGGCTACGCCTCCGCCCAATATCAGCCGGGGCAAGAGATTGGCGCGTTGTATCTTCCATTCCAGTCGTGCCCGTTCGGCTGTGGCCTCAGCCAGCGCTACTTCGGGACGGTCGCCGGTGACGAATCCGTGAGCAATCAGACTGTCGCAGGCCCGGCGGCTCGCGGGCAACAGAGCTGCGGAAGCCACATCCACAGGCAGCGCGCCCACGCTGAGACTGTCGTCAGCAGGGAAGTTCATCTCCGACTTCAGGTCGCTGAGCGCCTTCGCGGCGAGGTTACGCTGGTGGAGCAGATTGTACTCGTCCTCAGCCACCTGACTCTCCACCTGTACTACATCGGGTCGGCTCTTCTCGCCCAACTCAAAGAGCCGCTTTGTCTTGGCGAGGAGAGCCTTGGAGTCCTTCAACTTCTCGTTCATGAGGTCGATGGTGCAACGGGTGTAGACGGCATCAACATATTTCTGCATCACGCTGATGGCCTTGTCGTCGCGGGCCATCTGCACGGCGGTTGGCGCTACGTCACGGTCGAGACGGGCCTGCCGGAAGGCGTTCCAGGTGGCGCCGAAGTCGAACAGCGTCATTGAGGCGCCGATGCCATAAGAATTGTTGAATGTCGTCACATTATTATAGGTATTGGTTTCCGGGTCGATGTTGCGGCCCCAACTGTATTGCCCATTGACCTGCGCCTCAACAGAGGGCAGGAAATCGAGCAGCGCCGTACGGTAGTCGGCCTTCTTCTGCTGCGCCTCCAGCGTCTGCCGGCTCACCTCAGTGGCATGCTCGCTGGCATAAGCGATGCAGCGGTCGAGCGACCACGGCTCCTGACCGTAAGCACCAACGACCAGCATCAGACCGATAATGAGTATATAGCATTTCTTTCTCATACACTATCCTTAATGCCAAAGTCGTGCCAAAATCGCAAGTGCTTGATTTTCAACATTAAGCTAAAAACGCTCGTTTCCCTTACTGTCTAATTATTGGACACTCGCTGTCTAATAATTGGACAACGGGCAGGGAACGGCTGCCCTACCCTACTCAGCCGACCCACTGCGCAATCATGAGTGAAAGCCCTGCTCTGCAGCAAAAATCGTCCGTATCTCGCCAAGATGATAATTATTTTTCGTACATTTGCGATTAAAAATTAAGAACATCAGCATGAAACACGGAACACTACTCGTCGTCGATGACAACCGAAATATACTCGCCACCGTGAAGATGGTGATGCAGCAGACCTTTGAGAAGATTATCTGCATGGCCTCGCCGTCCAGCCTCCCTACCCGACTCAGGGAAGACCGGCCCGACGTGGTGCTGCTCGACATGAACTTCCACAGCGGCATCAACAATGGCAACGAGGGCCTCTACTGGCTTCGCGAGATCAAGCGGCTACGGCCACAGACAGCCGTCGTGCTCTTCACGGCTTATGCCGACATCGAACTGGCGGTGACCGGACTGAAGGATGGCGCCGACGACTTCATCGTCAAGCCGTTCCACAACCAAAAGCTCATCCAGACACTCTCCGACGCCTACGACAAGACCCACAAGGACAGCAAGACGCCGCAGCAAGCCCCCTCGACAATGGTCTGGGGACAGTCGCCCGCCATGCGACAGTTGCGCGAAACCGTGGAGAAGGTAGCGGTCACAGATGCCAACATTCTCATCACGGGCGAGAACGGAACGGGCAAGGAGGTGCTGGCGCGGGAGATTCACCGGCTATCAAAGCGCTCGCAGCGGCAGCTCATGCCCATCGACATGGGAGCCATCACGGAGACGCTCTTCGAGAGCGAGCTCTTCGGCTACGTCAAAGGGGCCTTCACCGATGCCAAGGCCGACAAGCCCGGCAAGTTTGAACTGGCCGAGGGCAGCACGCTCTTCCTCGACGAGATTGGCAACCTCAGCTACGCCTTGCAGGCCAAGTTGCTCACGGCCCTGCAGCGCCGCACCATCGTCCGCGTGGGCGGCAGCACACCGATACCCATCGACGTGCGCCTCATCTGCGCCACCAACCGCAACCTGGAAGAGATGGTCTACCAGGGCACGTTCCGCGAGGACCTGCTCTACCGCATCAACACCATCCGCCTGCATCTGCCGCCACTGCGTGAGCGCAGCGGTGACATCATGACCTACGCCCAGCTGTTCCTCAACCGCTATGCCGCGCTCTACGACAAGGGCGGGATGACCTTTGCTCCGGATGCTGTGGAGAAGATTGAGTCGCTGCCGTGGTATGGCAACATTCGAGAGCTGCAGCACGCCGTGGAGAAAGCTGTCATCCTCAACGACGGCGGCGAGGTGCATGCCAGCGAGATTGAGGGCAGCAGCCGACCGGCCACACCGACCGACAGCGCACCGCAGACGCTCGACGACATGGAGCGCACGGCCATCGCAAACGCAATCAAGGAGTGTGAAGGCAATCTCTCGCAGGTGGCCTCGCAGTTGGGCATCTCACGACAGACGCTCTACAACAAAATCAAGAAATACGGATTGTAATCATGCTGACGATCATTCTCTCTGTTCTCGTCATCATTCTTGTAGTGGTTGTGGCCATACTCATGCGTCGCAACCGCCGCAACGTGAAAAAGGTAGAGTTTCTCTTCAATGCGCTCGACAATGGCGACTACACTTTCCGCTTCAACGAAGGGGGAAAGTGGGGCGACGACAAAGCCATCAACGCCGCGCTCAATCGGGTGAAGGAAATCCTGCAGCACGCGCGTGACGAACAGATAGAAAAGGAGAAATACTTTGAGTTCATCCTCGATTCTGTCGATACCGGTATTCTCGTTGTCGACGAGCGCCGCGGACTGGTATTGCGCTGCAACGCAGCCGCCCTGAAGTTGCTCGGGCGTGAGGCCGTAACCCACATCGACCAGGTGAAGGACCAGCTCAAACGATTTTCCGTGCATGAGACCCACACCACGCTCAGCGGCCGCCCCGTGCGCATCATGGCCATCAGCGACATTGGCGGCGAACTGGCCAATCAGGAGATTGACTCGTGGGTGAGACTCATCCGCGTGCTGACGCATGAGATTATGAATACGCTCACGCCCGTCATCTCACTCAGCGAGGCCCTGCTGCCCAAGGCCGAAGGCGAACAGCGCGAGGGACTGGAAGTGATTCACCACACCAGCAAGGACCTCATCGACTTCGTAGAGAACTACCGCAAGTTCACCCATGTGCCCACGCCCCAGCCCACGCTTTTCTATGTGGAACCCTTCCTGGAGCGCATGGCCGCGCAGGCCCGTCCGCTCATCAGCGACGGGGTGACGGTGAGCATCAACGTGAAGCCCCACGACCTGCTGGTCTATGCCGACGAGGGACTCATCACACGCGTGATGAGCAACCTGCTGAAGAATGCCGGTGAGGCAACGTCTGTGGGGCAGCACATCTGGCTCAAAGCCTATACCAACAGCAGCGAGGCGGTAATCATTGATGTTTCAGATGACGGCAATCCCATCCCGGCCGACATCGTCGACCATATCTTCATTCCCTTCTTCACCACGAAAGCGTCGGGCAGCGGCATCGGTCTCTCACTCTCGCGCCAAATCATGCGCGTGAGCAACGGTTCGCTAACGTTGGTAGATAGAGGCGATAAGGGACCGACGACGTTTAGGATGACGTTTGCATAGAAAAGAGAAGATTCACTCCTAGACCCACTCCCCACTATCCCCCTCTCCCTACGAAGGGAGAGGGGGGAACGCAATGAGGCCGAACATCCCAGTTTCTCCCTATTGCAATTAACATGGATATCGGCTAGGCCTTATGTTGGGCTTCGCTCACTATTTTATCAATGTCGTCAAAAGCGTTTTCTAATCTCTCGCAGTGGTAGATTTCGTACATGTCGTAAATCAAGTCTACAACATTCAAGCGCTTCCATTCGTCGAGCACATTGTTGGCTGTCGTATCTTTGTGCTCGGCGTAGCGCTCTATAAGGTAAAGGAAAAATTCACTTTGCTTGGTCATCTTATTCTGCTCTAATGTAAATAGAAGATCTTGGGTCTCCGGTAACTTTCTCGGCTTCCCACATATCAAATATAATGAGAGGACTAACCTTGTAAAGCTCTGTCTCTGGATCTATCAGCATGCGGTAAGTCTCTGAACTCAAAAAATCACTGATGGCTTTCCTTTCATCTATTCCATATTTGTCGATGATGCTTCTTACAACTTCCTTGTCCATGAAGTTGAGTATGCGTGCGGGAACTTTCGTCACCATTTGTTGCCTCCTTCCTTAAATACTAATTTACTGATTGCCATCTCACTTTTAAATGCATATTGATCTGTAAGATTTTGAGGTAGCAATCGCTTGACAGCTTCTTCTTTTGTATAAACACCAGACATGTAATCATCAATTACTGGCAATGTGGAGTCATTGGCGACAGGTCCAATCACAACATCGTAATCATTGGGTATGGACTCGCCTCGGCGATTCTGAACCACATAATCAAGCCATTCACCATTGGCAGTATCAAATCTCAGGACGCTAAGTCTCTGAAAATTCTTATCATCGAATTCATAGACGTTTACTATCGGCTCTCCCTCATGACGTCGACGTGTTACACTCTTTGCCCAGCGTGTTGCTTGCTCAAGAGATAACGTTAAGTAAAAGCCTGGGCCAAAGTCAAGAGATCTTTGTCCTTTCAAAAGCTTCGGCTTCTCTACGACAACGTTACTTCCATGATATAATTTCATCTTTTCAAGTTTTCTACTATCTTTTTTTGATAGGCATTGCCGCTACAAATATACAAGTTTTTCATGGTATTTTCACCAAAATACGAAGAATTTTCTGAAAGTGCTCTATTTTGGCCATCCTCTATGGAAGAAGCCTCTATTATGAGACTATAATAAAACCAAGAACTTTGTGATTTACAGCTATAATCGTTTTACCACCGAGTGGTAATCGTTTTACCACCGAGCGGTAATCGTTTTACCACCGAGCGGTAATCGTTTTACCACCGAGCGGTAATCGTTTCATTCAAGTGACAACCGTCACGTTTTTCGTGATGACCGTCACGCTCGTTTGTGACGACCGTCACGTTCGTTCGTGACAATTGTCACGCTCATTCGTAACTTTGAGATCCAAAGATATCAACGCTTTATGACAAAGTACCTGCAAGGCAAGCAAAAAAGAAAGCCTGACAATTGCTACACAAGGCGTGTGAGAACTGTCAGGCATTTTGGATTGAACCTATTGACTACATTATTTCAATTGCATGGAGCGGATATAATCTTCTTGGGGTTTGCAGTTGATCAGTTTGATGTTGTCCAGATAGTTCTTGAGAATCGTCTTAGCCAGTTGCCGAGATTGGTCCCACGGATGAATAATTTTTCACCTTTCGGGTCCACAATGTTCTTCCCCTTGACCGTCAGGAAACCGTTTACTTGGGCAAAGGCGACAACCATTCTTGCTTACTATCACACCCGGGGTTAGCCTACATTATTCATGAACATTAAACGCTACTTTTTTGAACATGAATTATCACAAATTACCCATAAATTATTCGTAAATGATTATATTCATGAGAAATTT
>ONYS01000020.1 GCA_900322095.1 uncultured Prevotella sp. | reverse complement strand
TGTCGTTCATCAAGTCCGGTTTCTTATAGACCAGATTCTCAGGTGCAATGATATCGTTTGTCATAGCAGTTTCTCCTTTAAAGCGTTAACAATTTCCTCTGGATCGGGAACGATTCCACCCAGACGACCAAAGTGCTCCACCTTGATGCTGCCATTCACAGCCAGGCGCACATCCTGAATCATCTGTCCGGCATTGATCTCAGCAACGAGAATGCCCTTCTTGCCTTTCGACATCTCCAAGATCTGCTTGCTGGGGAAGGGCCAGAGCGTGATGGGACGGAAGAGTCCGGCCTTGATGCCCTCCTCGCGGGCAATCTCTACGGCCTTCTCCGAAATACGGGCAGCTGAGCCGAAGGCTACGATCATGTAGTCGGCATCGTCCATCTGCTGTGTCTCATAGCGCACCTCGTTGTCGCGGATCTGCTGGTATTTGGCCTGCAAATGAAGGTTGCGCTTCTCCATCTCCTCCGAACGGAGCTCAAGCGAAGTGATGATGTTGGGCTTGCGGCCACCAACACGTCCGATAGAGGCCCATGGGCACTCCTCGCGGATTTGCTCCTCAGTGCGGCGCGGCTTCATAGGCGGCAACACCACCTTCTCCATCATCTGACCGATGACGCCATCAGAGAGAATCATAGCCGGATTGCGGTATTTGAAGGCGAGCGTGAAGGCCAAATCAACGAAGTCTGCCATTTCCTGAACAGAATTCGGAGCGAGCACAATCACCTGATAGTCACCATTGCCACCACCGCGTGTGGCCTGAAAATAATCGCTCTGTGAGGGCTGGATGGTTCCCAAACCAGGACCGCCGCGCTGAACATTGACAAACACGCCGGGCAGCTCACAACCAGCCATATAGCTGATGCCTTCCTGCATCAAGGCCACACCGGGCGATGATGAAGAGGTCATCACGCGCTTGCCTGCGCCAGCGCCTCCATAGACCATGTTGATCGACGCCACCTCACTCTCAGCCTGTACGACAACCATACCGGTCGTCTCCCACGGCTTAAGCGCTGCGAGGGTCTCAATTACTTCACTTTGCGGGGTGATGGGATAGCCGAAGTAGGCGTCCGCACCACAGCGAATGGCAGCACGGGCGATAGCCTCGTTGCCTTTCATTAATGTTACTTCCTGATCTGCCATCTCTCAGTCCTCCATTTTCTTTTTGTACACGGTGATACAACCATCGGGGCACACAATACCACAACTGGCACATCCAATGCAGTCGTCGGGATGAGCGGCCTCCACATAGGGATAACCGTGAACGTTAACTTTCTTTTGTGCCAAAGCAATCACGCCTTTTGGGCAGGCTACCACGCAAAGTTGGCATCCCTTGCAACGGTCGGTATTGACCACGATGGCACCCTTAATCTTTCCCATAATGTTTAAGTTTTTTTAGGCTTAATGTAAACAAGGTAAGATAATTAAAAACTGTTGTCAAATCGGCTTAGGGGTTGTAAGCGTCTTTGTGATAGAAGTTGAGAATGCTCAAAAGCATCTCTTTGGCCTCAACTGCTGGAGAGCAAGGGTCAAGCTCGATAGCCTCAAGATAGCAGTTGATGGCATGCTGCCAATCACCCTGCTGCCGGAAGCCGTTGCCCCGCTCGTACCACTCCGTGGCCGTCAGATTGTTATCATTCGTAGTATTCATGTTTTGCTGCTGCTAAAGTATTCTTCATCAGTGAACAAATGGTCATGGGACCAACGCCACCAGGAACGGGAGTGATGAACGAGCACTTGGGTGCCACCTCATCAAACTTGACATCGCCGTTGAGACGGAATCCCTTCTTCTTCGTTGCGTCGGACACACGCGTCGTGCCTACGTCAATCACTACAGCTCCGGGCTTCACCATGTCGGCCGTAACAAAGTCGGGACGGCCCACTGCGGCAATGATGATGTCGGCCTCGCGGCATTCGTCCTTGAGGTTGGCGCTGTGCGAATGGCAAACGGTGACGGTGGCATCGCCGTAGTTCTTCTGGAGCATGAGCTGAGCCATGGGCTTGCCCACAATGTTGCTGCGGCCCAGAACGACACATTTCTTTCCGCGCGTACTTATATTATAGTGGCGCAGAAGGGTGAGAATGCCCAATGGTGTTGCAGATATGAAACAAGGCAGACCAATCGCCATGCGACCGACGTTGATGGGATGGAATCCGTCGACATCCTTCCTGTAGTCGATAGCCATAATGATTTTCTGCTCATCGATATGCTTAGGCAATGGAAGCTGAATGATAAAGCCGTCGACGTCGGGATCGTTGTTGAGCTTGTCTACGCATTCCAGAAGTTCCTTCTCGGTGACATCGTCCTCATAACGAATCAGCGAAGACTTGAAACCACACTGCTCACAAGCAATGACCTTGTTCTTGACATAGGTTTCCGAACCGCCGTCATGCCCCACGAGAACAGCAGCGAGATGGGGACGCTTTTCTCCGCGCGCCACCATCTGCTCCACCTCCTGGGCAATCTCAGCTTTCACGGCCGTAGCCGTTGCTTTTCCATCTATTAGTGTCATAAATATCTGTATTAGTATTTAAGTCTTGAAGAATTCACATCCAGAAATCAAGGATGATGAATTATCTTCTCTTCATTCCCTTCATCCGCGCTGCCATAGCAGCCATATTGTTGCCGGTGACCATCTTCATCATCTTGCGAGTCTGATCAAACTGCTTAATCAGTTTGTTCACCTCTTGGATGGTCGTACCTGAACCTTTAGCGATACGCATACGGCGGGAAGTATTGAGAATCTCAGGATTTGTGCGTTCCTTGGGAGTCATCGAACGGATGATGGCCTCGATGCCATTGAAGGCATTGTCGTCGATGTCTACATCCTTGATAGCCTTGCCCACACCAGGAATCATCGAGGCAAGTTCCTTCAAGTTGCCCATCTTCTTGATCTGCTCGATCTGATTGAGGAAGTCGTTGAAGTCGAACTTGTTCTTCTGAATCTTTTTCTGCAGCTTTCGGGCTTCTTCCTCGTCGAACTGCTCCTGTGCGCGCTCCACGAGAGAGACGATATCACCCATACCGAGGATTCGGTCGGCCATTCGTGCGGGATGGAACACGTCGATGGCATCCATCTTCTCACCGGTTCCGATAAACTTGATAGGCTTGGTGACGACCGTACGGATAGAAAGAGCCGCACCACCACGTGTATCACCGTCTAGCTTGGTGAGCACAACGCCATCGAAGTCGAGCCGATCGTTGAATTCCTTTGCCGTGTTGACAGCATCCTGACCGGTCATGGAGTCAACAACAAACAAGGTCTCGTCGGGATGCACGGTTTCCTTCAGCGATGCGATCTCGTCCATCATCTGCTCGTCAACAGCCAAACGGCCTGCGGTATCGATGATGACCACGTCATTGCCCTTGGCCTTGGCCTGCTGGATGGCATTCAGTGCTATCTGGTTGACATTCTTGTTATCTGGTTCCGAATAAACGGGTACGCCCACCTGACCGCCAACGACATTCAACTGGTCGATGGCTGCGGGACGATAAACGTCGCACGCCACAAGCAGAGGATTCTTGTGTTGCTTCTGCTTGAGCATATTGGCAAGTTTTCCGGAGAAAGTGGTTTTACCCGATCCCTGAAGTCCCGACATGAGGATGATAGCGGGCTTCTGCGTCAAGTGCAGTTCTGCCGTCTCACCACCCATGAGCTGTGCGAGCTCATCATGTACGATCTTCACCATGAGCTGACCAGGCTTCACAGCCGTCAACACATTCATACCCAAGGCCTTCTTCTTCACCGTGTCGGTAAAGGTCTTGGCTACCTTATAGTTCACATCAGCATCGAGCAATGCCCGGCGCACGTCCTTAAGAGTTTCGGCTACATTGATTTCGGTAATCTTACCCTCGCCTTTCAGTATCTTAAACGAACGCTCGAGTCTGTCGCTTAGATTTTCAAACATCTGTATTTTTTCGTTTTTGTTTTCGCAAAGATACAATAAAATTCAGAAACTGCGAAGTAAACAACTACTTTTTTACAAAAATAAGAGTTTTTCCTTTAGTCTGCACGCGTTTCAAACTATTCCGAGGAGTTTAAATGAAATGGATGACGATGAACCAAGCCCATTCCTCTGTTTACGTAATCGTTTGCGCACGTATTTCTAGGTTTTCGCTATAAAATTCATTCATGGTTGTGCAAAATCAACTATCTTTGCAACAGTTTTTAGATAGTATGTTTGTAGATTGGATTGATCTGTTAGTTTGATTACATGAAACACTGGGTATTTGATAAAATACCATTAAAAAAGCGTCCGCACTGCGTGAGCAGAGCGGACGTTTTGATTTATTACCTTTTATGATTTAATCAACATCATACATCGCCGTGCTTCTTCAGCACTTGCATGAACTCATCGCCGGTAATGGTCTCCTTCTGCAGAAGGATGGCCGCAGCCTCTTTCATCTCCTCGGCATGGCTGGTAATGAGTTTTTGGGCTTTCTCCTTGCCTTCCTGGATGATCTTACGGACCTCCTCGTCGATTTGTGCGGCAGTCTGTGCAGAACACGTGAGCGAGGCATTGCCGCCCAGATAGCGATTGCGCACCTCCTCGAGCTGCATCATTCCGAAATGGTCGCTCATGCCGTAGATGGTAATCATAGCCCGGGCCATGCGTGTGGCCTGCTCAATATCGTTGCTGGCTCCTGTTGTACAGGTGTGGCAGATCACCTCCTCGGCTACTCGTCCGGCTGTGAGTGTGGCGATGCGGTTGAGCATTTCCTCACGGCTCATCAAGTGCTTCTCGCCTGCATCCACCTGCATCGTGTAGCCCAATGCACCAGAAGTGCGCGGGATGATCGTTATCTTCTGCACAGGGGCTGAATGCGACTGCAGTGCTGCCACCATGGCATGGCCAATCTCATGATAAGAGATAATCTTGCGCTCTTCGGGAGCTATCACGGCGCTCTTCTTCTGCTCGCCGGCGATCACTGTCTCAACGCTCTCCTCGAGATCAGAAGTGTCTACTTCCTTCTTGCCTAATTTCACAGCTCTCAGCGCAGCCTCATTGACGATATTGGCAAGGTCGGCGCCCGACGAACCTGCTGTGGCCCGACCGACAATATCCAAGTCGATATCTCCATGCTTGATGTCGCGCAAGTGAACTTTCAAGATAGCCTTGCGGCCTTCGAGGTCAGGCAGTTCCATCTGAATGCGGCGATCGAAGCGGCCAGGGCGAAGCAAAGCCTTGTCGAGACTCTCCGGGCGGTTGGTAGCAGCGAGTATCACAACGCCCTTAGTTCCGTCGAAGCCATCCATCTCCGTGAGCAACTGGTTGAGCGTCTGCTCGCGCTCATCGTTGCCCATGGCTGCATCACGGCTCTTGCCGATGGCATCGATCTCATCAATGAAGATGATGCAAGGCGCTTTCTCGGCAGCTTGCTTGAAAAGATCACGCACCTTGGCCGCGCCCATACCGACAAACATCTGGACGAACTCAGAGCCAGAGATGGCGAAGAAGGGCACGCGAGCCTCACCGGCCACGGCACGCGCGATGAGGGTTTTGCCCGTTCCAGGAGGACCCACGAGAAGTGCGCCCTTCGGCAACCGTGCTCCCATAGCCGCATACTTCTTCGGATTATGCAGGAAGTCGACGATTTCCATCAACTGCGCCTTGGCCTCGTCTTGTCCGGCAACATCGGCAAAAGTTGTTTTCACCGAATTCTCGGCATAGACCTTTGCCCCACTCTTTCCGAATTGCAGGAAGTTGCCACCGCCACTGCCCGAGGCGATGCGCTTGGAAGCATAGCTCCACAGCCAGTAGAAGATGATACCTGGCAGAATCCACCAAAGGAAGAAATCGAGCAGAGGTGAATTCTTCTGCTGTGCCACCTGGGTGAATTCTATCTTATGCTTTGGATTCGTGCTTTTGGCATTGAGCAATCGGTCAGTGAGTTGCGGATCGTTTACTTGAGGCGTCTCGCATTGCTGCTCCTTCCCATTGCGGATAATGGTGTAGAAAATGTCGTTGTCTTTGATCTGCACCTTGCTCACCAGGCCGCTGTCCACTCTTTGAATGAAGGTGCCGTAGTCGGTCTGCTCCAAACCGGTATCTCCAATGAAGGGGAAGAAGAGGCCATTGAGAAGGACTAGAATACAGAGAACCCAAAACAAACTCCACCAACTGAATTTGACGGGTTGCTTGTTGTTGTTTTTATCCTTTTCCATATAATTAGATTTTTTCAACAGCAAACTTAATCATTTTTTCTGAATAAACAACATCTTTACCATATATTTTCTTACAATAAAAAGAAAGCACTTGAAACAGACTACCATCTCATGAAAGAGGAGGCAGAAAAAACGGACGCTCATCGAAAAAAATTCGATAAACGTCCGTCGACACTTCTAATTCATCAAATAATATTAGGCTGGTTCTAAAAATTAGGTTTATGGATAGGTTTATGGAACTTACAGAGAATGGTATTAAGTTGTTTCGGTCGTCTTCTGCATCTGTCGGTCTCAAAACGTCAAGTCTCATCGGTCGTGTAGCCCGCTACACTCCCTCTTCAACTTACGTTTTGATCTCCGACATCTTGCAGAATCCGCCACGACCTAATTTATAGAACCAGCCATTAGAATCTAGAATCGAGCAATCTTCTTACCGTCCTTGATGTATATGCCAGAGTGCATGCTGTTCTCGTCCACCTCAGTACCATCGATTCTGTAGACTTTTCCATTCGTACTCTTGGCTTTCGTGGCAACCTCATCGATTCCCGTCACACCGGTCGATGTCGTATTGAGCGTACCATTGTTGGTCAGGCTGGTGTAGCTGAGGGTGTAGCCATTGGTGTAGACCTTTCCTCCGGCATTGATAATCAGCACGTCGGGATAGGAAGCTCCGTCCATAATCCACGTTCCGTTGACCACAACGGTGTCGGCATCCGTATTGGTGTTGTTGTCGCTGTTGATCGTGCCTTGCCAAACGGTATTTGCATCAAGGCTCACGGAGATATTTCCTGTAGCGTCATGGTTGAGAGCGCCTGTATACGTGCCATTCTTCAGCGAGAGGAAGAGCTGCTTCTCATTGCTGTTGCTCCAGTTGCTGTTGGTATGCACATAAGCCAGAACGCCACTGGGCGCCGTAATGACGTCGTTGTCGAGCGTCACATAAGCATCTACTGCCGTTGGCACCTCGCAGAACACAGCCTCATCGCTCGTCAGCGTCAGTTTGGAATTGCTGATCTTCATCGTGGGGTTATAGCCTGAGGCATCTCCAGAGCCGCTCTGATAAGGCATGATGCCACGACTCGTGCCCGAGCATTGCAGCGTGCAACTATCGATGACGATGAGGTTGTCGCCCTAGATATCGGCAATATCGCCTTCATTGCTGTTATTGGAATAGCCGGTGATGCCCGTGACATACATGTCTCCGGTGGAATAAACGATGGCGCATTTGCCTCCATTGGCCTCATAGTAGCCACCGTTCACGTAGACCGTGCCGCCACCTCGGTCGGTTGCGATAGTAGAACTGGTCTCCTTCTCCGTGACTACCTTGCAGTTGTAGGCATAGACCGTCGCGCCATTGCCGCCCGTGCAATGGATTCCACGCGAACGAGTCGAGCTGTTGACGCACGTATCATTGTAGAGATAGAGTTTTCCGCCATTGTAGCAGAAGAAGGCATTGGCTCCATCGGCATTGGTCGTGACGTTGCAATTCTTCAGCGTCAGTACACCATTCGAAGAACAATACACCGCCGCATTGATGCCATAGAATGAACTGTTGTCGCCTGAAGAACTCGTGTCACCGGTCTTGGTGAGTGTACATCCCGAAAGAGTTGCCGTAGCGCAGGTATCTTTCACGACATTGTAGTCGCTGTTTGAAGTTGAATAAGTCTGACCCGTGTAGGTTCCGTTGGAAGTAATCACCAACGCAGCCCCATTGGAATAGGCCACAGACGAACTGCCGCCTCCACCAGGATTGCCACCCCCACCGGGATTGCCGCCTCCAGGATTACCGCCTGGCTGTGCACATGCACCTGCAAAGCACATCATCGCAATAACTGTTAATGTAAACTGTTTCATAAGCTAAAATTTTTATTGGTCGTCCGCTAATCACTAGCGTTGATGCAAAAGTACAGATTACAAGCGACAATCTATAATCATAAATCCACTTTTTCTATAATATTATACGAATCGCTTGAAATATACCACGAATTGTAAAGTTTTGGCATAAAAGATTAATAGTTTGGTATTTTCTAAGTCGGTAATAATATAATCCATCATTGGGGATTGGCGTTGGTTTTATGCGCTGATCATCAAATCAAAAGTGCAGTGCATGCTCACGGCTCTGCCTGCACCCGATATCGATATGTATAAAAATTGTACTGGTTTGTATTAACAATTGTTTTGACGTGTTGCTTGGCTATGAACGGAAAAAAGACTAATTTTGCCACAAGAATCAACAAATATCTTCCATAAACTTAACCCGACTTTATGAATCAACGCGAATCTTCTGTTATTAGCGTGCTGAGGTATCCCCTCGCCGTACTGGTTATTATGTGCCATTCAAGTCTCTTCACCCTTTTAGATAAAGTCCACTTGCCGGGCTCCGAGTCGTGGAACGTACTCAACGGTCTGCAAGTCTTCTTCAGCGAGACCATCATCCACGTTGCCGTACCGCTCTTCATGCTTTTCTCGGGCATGCTCTTCTTCCGCAAGGGACTGCCTAACAGCGCGGGATATGCCAAGACCTTAAAGAAGAAAGTGCGGACGCTTCTTGTGCCCTACCTGATTTGGAGCACCTTCTGCTTCTTCACCGCCGTAGCCGACGGCCTTGTCAGCCCCACCCCACTCCACTGGCTGCAAGGTCTTTGGGACACCGCCCTATGGCAACCCGGCACTACTTTCAACATCAACCTTCCCGGCTATCCCATGAGCATGCCCCTTTGGTTCCTGCGCGACCTGATGATACTCATGGCACTCACGCCGGCTATCGGCTGGCTGCTCAGCAAGACGCATGGATGGTTCCTCCTTCTGCCCGCCATCTGGTGGTTCCCGGCTCACGCCAAGTTCTTCGGCTTCGGAGCCGACAGCCTATTCTATTTCACCCTTGGAGCCTGGATCTCTCTCGGCCATCACAGTCTGCTCCGCTGGGTCAACAGCCACCGTCTACTCACTTATATCGCTTCAATAGTGACGATGGCCGTGATGTTCTACTTCGTCTATACCAACTTCCTGCAGACCCACCAGATTGACTTCCGGTGGATACCGTTCAATATCTTTGTGGTCTGTGGCATGGCAGCCACGCTCAACATTGCCTCATGGCTTGTAGACAGCAGCCACGACAAGCCCCTTCTCCGTCTCAGCGACAGCAGTTTTTGGCTCTTTGCTGCCCACTTCATATTCCTCTCGCAGTTGCAGCGGTGGCTGTGGAACGTCATCTATCCTAACACAGAGTTGGGCAACATCGTGTTCTATTTTGGTTTCATGATCGCTTATATCCCACTCCTCACCGTGGCTTATTACCTTCTCCGCCCTCTCTGTCCGAAATTGATGAGCATTCTGACCGGCGGAAGATAAGCCTTGCATACTATTCGTTGAACAATACAATAAAGGGACACTGGTGACGATGATTACCTTCAATCGGTTATATTCTGTTGATTGAAGACACCTTTCCACCAATGTCCCTTTATTATTTTTCCTTTCCCCGCTACGTCCAAGAATCGAGGAAGCTCAGCGGGAATCGACGAGCCTTAGCTCTTCTTTCCAAAGTCCGGATCTATCTTCAGGAAAGCCGTCACAATGAAGGTCACCGCACAGCAGATCATCACGATGATGAAGAAGTGGCGATAGCCCACAAGTTCCTGCAATGCACCGGCAAACAATCCCGGAATCATCATGCTCAGCGCCATGAAAGCCGTGCAGAAGGCATAGTGTGCGGTCTTGAATGCTCCACGACTGTAATAGATCAGGTATAGCATGTAGGCGGTGAAGCCGAAGCCATAGCCGAACTGCTCCACAAAGACGCAGGCGTTGACGACCAGCAGATTGTCGGGCAGGGCATAACTCATGTAGACATAGACCACATCGGGCAGCGTGATGGACAGCACCATGGGCCAGAGCCACTTTTTCAGTCCGTCGCGCGAGGCAAGGATACCGCCCAGAATACCACCGATGGTGAGTCCAATGACGCCCACTGTTCCCTGAACGAGTCCATATTCCTGGGGAGACAGTCCGAGTCCGCCCGCCGAAGGAGAATCCACGAGGAACAACGACGAGACCTTAGCCAAAAGTCCCTCAGGCATACGATAGAGCAGCATGAACAGCACACCGACCAGCCATTGGGGCTTTTGGAAGAACGTGACGAACGTGCTCAGACTCTCGTGCATGATGTCGCCGAACGATGTTCCCCGACGGGGCTCATCCTCAGCGGGATGGGGCAGCGAGACGCAATGCCATAGCCACAGACAGAGGAAGATGCCCATGACGAGATAGAACATGAGCGACCACGAATAAGAGATGGCGCCCCGATAGAGCACCTGCAAGTTGCCGGCTATCATCACCAGAATGCCCTGTCCGAAAATGGTGGCCAGGCGATAGAACGTGGAGCGGATGCCAACGTAGAACGTCTGCTGATGGGCATTGAGCCCGAGCATGTAGAAGCCGTCGGCCGCAATGTCGTGGGTGGCGCTCGAGAAGGCCATCACCCAGAAGAAGAACAGCGACCCTTGCAGCCAGAACGACGTGGGGATGGTGAAGGCCACTCCACCAAAGGCCGCGCCGATGAGCACCTCCATGGTGAGAATCCACCAGCGCTTGGTCTTGACCACATCCACGAACGGACTCCAGAGCGGCTTGATCACCCATGGCAGATAGAGCCAAGAGGTGTAGAACGTGATTTGGGCGTTGCTCAGTCCCAACTGCTTGTAGAGGATCAGCGAGATGGTCATCACAGCCACGTAGGGCAGTCCCTCGGCAAAGTAGAGTGTGGGCACCCACATATAGGGCTTGCTTATTTTCAGATTTTTCATGCTGTAAAAATCAATAAATTCGTTTTAATTCGGCCTGCTTATAATAATGCAGGAGTATCTCGTTGTAGGCATATCCTCTGTCGCTCATCACGGCTGCGCCGATTTGGCACAGTCCGACGCCGTGTCCCCATCCGGCACCGGTGATGCGGAATCGTGCGGGAACGCCATTCTGGTCCATGTCGAACCGGTCGACAACGAAGGCCGAGCTGTAGAGATGGGTCGTCGAGAGAGCCCGGCGAATCTCGAGTTCCTTGCCGACGGTGAATGTGGCTTTTGTTCCCTCAATGCGCAGACGGGAGATGCGGCCGCTCTTGCCGCGCTCCTCGGCCACGAGATTGACAATGAGTCCGAGGTCCAGGTCCACCACCCGCTTGATGAGCCGCGACAGCTCCTCCTGCGTGTAGTCTACATGCCAGCGGTAGAAGTCGGTCGTCTCCTGGTCGTAGTCGTTGAGCACTTGCTTCAGAATGCGGGCGTCGCTGGTGTTGCAGAAGCTCTCAGGGTTGGAGCGTATCCACCGCTGAGCGTTGGCCTCCTGACTCAGATCGGGAAGATTGTGGTCGTTGCCGTCGCGCACAGCCAGGAGATAGGGCTTGCGCAGATTCTCCCAGCAATACTGGAACTCCTCGCTGACGCCACCGCAGCACTTCGAAAAGCGTGCGTCGCAGATCTCACCGCCATAAGAGAGGATCTCGCCTCGCGTGGCCCTCACGGCCTCGCTCACGTTGGGGCTCGTCTCCTTCGTGATGCCCTGATAGCGCTGGCAGTGGTCGTCGGCACAAACATCGAAGAGCTTATGGTCCTCGCGGTCGTACCATACGATGCGTTCCTTATCATTGACGATCATTCCGGACGATACGGAGTCTCCCTCTTTGGCCGTGCGGCGCTTTTTCATCTGGGCCAGGAGCCACGACCGCGAGATCACGGCGTGAGCCTTGAGCAGTTCCAGTCCCGACGTAGCCTTCATCTCGGATGAGATCACGCTCTCCAAGTATTTCTCGACGGGCAGGATATTGACGGCACATGCTTTATCGCCGTTGATGATAAACTTCAGTCCGCCCAGGAAGGTCTGCGTTTCCTTGCGCTCCCAATGGAAGTTGACACCGATGACGACGTCTTCAAGCGAGAACGAATCCTCCTGACTGCAGGGCTCAAAGCTCAGTTCCTCATATTTTTTGCCGTTCCAGCCAATAGCACCATCGTCGAACGTAACCGTCTGTCTTCCCTCAGCCATAGTGCCGTTCACCTTATAGCGGCCATTGAGCGTGAAGTGGATGGACTCACCGCTCACGATGCCCACTTGTACGCTGGGCTCAGCGCTAAGATTGTCAGCCGAGGAGACCATGTCTTCCTCAGCGAGATGTCGCTTCATTAAGTCCATCAGACTGTCATCGACGCACATCTCCTTCAGGATAGCCGTCATCTGACCATAGTCCAAGACCTCGAAATCCTCCTGGCGTGGGGTGATAAAGAGTCCCGACATATCGAGCGCGCCCGGCGAGACGAGCCGTTGCTGACTGCCCTCGGCATAGTAGCAGTCGGGACGATGCTTGGCTCGGGGGAAGACGACGCTGACGTTGTCGGCACCAGAGCGCCACATCACGATGTTCATCATGGGCTCGTAGTCCAATTCGTCGCGCTCGCCTTCGGGCTTTATCATGTCGCGCTCCATCACCTTATAGAGTCGGTCGAAGAGTTTCTGGTCGTTGTCGCCATTGCGCGAGACGATGACGAAGGCATGGCAGGGATAGTCGGTCAGCACACCCAGATAATTGTCGTGGTCGAGGACGATGAGTTTCTCCACATTCTCCTTCAGCCGGTTCCACTCGTCGCGAAGGGGAATCTCTCCTCCCCTGCCTGCCTGAAGATGAAGATGGTCGGGAGCCGAGGCACCGCACTTCGGTCCGTTGTAGAACACGAGCAACCGGCTGTCGCGCTCCAGAAGTTCTCTCATTACGTGATAGTTGCCGGCAATGCGCTGCGGCTGATGCTCACGTGCGGGGATGGTGAAGTGTTCGGGCAGGATAGGGAACGGATTTACGAGTATATGGAATTTCGCGTCCTGCCCCATGCTCATCTGCTCCTTCGGACGATTCTCATCGCAGAGGAAGCAACGGCGTTGGGCCACGGCCTCCTTGCTGATTTTGGCTCCGGTGGAGACGATGCGGGCAGGGTTGAACTGCAACTTCAAAGGAATTCGCTGTACGGTCTGACCCTCAGACACAACGCTGCGCACCTTCACCGAGAGCAGGTCGCGATAGCGCTTGCGGGCGTCGGCCCACACTTGCAGCTGGCGGTCGAAGAACCTGTCGAGCGCGCTCTCATCGCCGGCGGTCGATGCTCCTTCGGCATTCAGTCGTTTGCGGGCCTGCAGCTCCAGCGTGCGCAGACGGTCTTTATAGAGGTTGTTGGCATTGATTTGCTGTATGTTCAACTGGTGGTCACTGTTGCCGCCCCAGCGCCGACAGAGATAGAGTTCGTCGAAAATGCGGCCGATGCGATAGCGACGGCTGAAGGCCAATCCCATGGCATAGTCCTCACCATAACTGGTGTTGGGGAAATGAATCTGGCGCACGAGCGGCGTGAAGAAGGCGCGCGGTGCTCCGAGTCCGTTGACGCGCAGGGCATTGTTGCAGCCATTCTCGGCGGTCCACTCCCTGTGGTCGATGATGCCGGGAGGTAAGGTCTGCAGATTGAAGTCGCACATCCGGTAGGCTCCAACAATCATCGCAGCCTTCTGGTCGTAGAACGCGTCGACGATGCGCTGTAGGGTCTGCGGTGAGGAGTAGAGGTCGTCGGAGTCGAGCTGCACAGCAAACCGTCCGCACCGCCCGTCGTCGACAGCCTGGTTCCAGCATCCGCCAATCCCCAGATCCGTACGCTCGGGCACGAGGTGGACGAGTCTGCCGTCTTTGGCGGCCAACTCGTCCAGGATGGCCGTCGTGCCGTCTGTACTGTGATTGTCCACCACGATGACGTTGTACTTGAACTTGGCTTCCTGCGAGAGGGCCGACTCAACGGCGTCGCGGATGGTCTTCTCACGGTTATAGACGGGTATAACGACTGAAGCCTCTACGGCGAACTCCTGCTCATTGAAGTCGGGTTGGCCATAGCGCGAGGTATCGACCAGAGCCCCTACGAGAGCCAGATGGCGCGTCACCACCTGCTCCATCTCTATCTGAGCCTGACGGTTGCGCGGATCTACATAGTCAAACTGCCGCTCGCCTGCTTCCTGCTTCTCTGTCTGCCGCTCGGTGTAGAGCATCTCGTTGAGATGGAACAGTTGTCCGTGGCGACTGAGGAAGAGCTCCAGGTCATACCATCCTGCTGTTTTCAGCTCTTGCCTGCCCTGCGATGCCCATTCTTCGGCCCAATCCTTGAGGAGTTGCGTGCGCACCAGCACGAGCGAGCCAAAATCAAAGTCATCGCGCAGACTGCCTTCCTGATAGTCTATCAGAGGGTGCTTCTCCGTCTTCCCGTCTTTCTCGGTGAGCAAGTCGGCATAGACCATGGCGGCTCCCGTATTCTCTGCGGCCACAGCCATTCTCTGCACGGCATACTGTCCCAAAGTGATGGGACAAGGCTTCAAGTTGAGCAATGTATATTCCGCCTCAGCCTTCTCCGCCACAGCAAGAAGAGTTGCCGACGACAGCAGGTTGCCAACCGTCAGAACATCGGCACCGGCAACGCTGTCCTCGCTATGGTCTGGACTGAGCAGATAGATATGTTTAGTCACGCCTTCCTGGCTCAACTGTCCTACAATCCTCTCTGCTGAGGATTTGCCAGTATAGGCCAAGAAGCAATCGATATTATCTCTCATTGTATTCTAATAGTACGTTTTGACTGCAAAGGTACGGCAAACGAGTGGAATAACAAAACAAAAATTCTTTTTTGTTTTGGATTCCCGAGTGCAGCAAACCTTATTCAAAGGTACGGCAAACGAGTGGAATAACAAAACAAAAATTCTTTTTTGTTGGATTGCTGTCTGCTGGCATCATAGGAGCGGCGGCATTCCTGCCGCCGAAGGATTTACTCATGATGAACAAGCGGTCCTTCCTTCTTGGTCGTCAGGAATGACGACCCTCCTATCACCCTCCTACGTGCATCAATTGAGATTTGCCCCCGCCGTTTCTCCCCTCCCTCCTAGGGAGGGGCTGGGGGTGGGTCTTGGTTTCACTTTCTTGGTCGTCAGGAATGACGACCCTCCTACCATGCGGCACTCACTTTCTTTCTTGGTCGTCAGGAATGACGACCCTCCTATCGCCCTCCTACGTGCATCAATAGAGATTTGCCCCCGCTGTTTCTCCCCTCCCTCCGTAGGGATGGGTTGGGGGGTGGGTCTAGTCTGTGTTGGGATCTACGTGTTGGAATCTTTGAATTGCTGGAAAAAACTACGAGGAGATGGCACCGGAGAAGGCGAAAATCGGATTCGGGCCAACGAGAGGTCAAATGCAGGAAAATGAATAAACAGTTATAATTCAAGCACTTTCTGTCACGCTTGGTGTTGGATACACAGAAAAACAAGTCCCTCCCCAAACAGCCCCAAAATTTGGAATCGCTTACAAAATTTTGTATCTTTGTAGTCGCATAGCTAATGCAGCGATATTTGACATACTGAAGACTACTAGACTTAATCACAGAGTTGTTGGGTTAGGATACGATAATACCCAGCACGCAGGCCTTGGAGACCAAAGAGCCGGACATAATCTCGATGATGAATACAGAGGGGATGGAGGTAAGCAATCAGAAGAGATATAGACTCACATCTTGCAGATAACGTGTGCTGACAACTGAGAGCAGAACTGCTGACAGCTGAGAGCAGATCTGCTGACAACTGAGAGCAGAACTGCTGACAACTGTCAGCAACCATAAGCTATCGGATTTTCGTTGTTGTGCCCACAACATATTCCCCCACTCTTCTTGCTGCCTGCCATCTTATTCTCACCGCATCCGACTGTTTCATGACCACAATAGCCGAATCGGGCAACTCGTTCAGGCAGCTGTCTGAGAGCAGGCGGACATTCTCCTTCAGATAGACGTCCATATTTGCGGCCCGCTTCATACCTACAGCCACGACAGGATGATGAGGATGAGAGGCACGGAGAAGCGAGACTTCGTGGGCCACCTCGCCATAACCCAGGTAGGCATTCGCCTTAGGCATGGAGAATCCGAGCAAGGCTGTGGTGAGGAGAATTCCCGAGGCAAGAACCACCGACGACTTCTCCACAGCTTTTCTGGCAAGCAGAACGAGCGCTGCGGCGGCCGACAGACTGAGCAGACAGACGCCTGCGATGAAGAAGGGACTCATCACACTGGTCAGTTCAGGCCAGAAGCTGCCGACCACGGGCAACGCAGGAGCCATGAACACCAGCGGCAGGTAGCTCAGCCCAAGGGCCCACCTCACACAACGAGACTCCACGGTGGGGCAAAGGGCTATCAAAGAGAGAGCAAAGGGAACCAGAGGCAACAAGTAGATGCTGAGCTTGCTGCTGATGAGGGAGAGACTGACGAACACAACAGCCGAGGCAATGATAGCCAGTCTGACACTGTTGCCATTGTAGTGCTGGCGCCTGAACAGGTTCCACGCCGAGAGAGCTGCCCAGAGCGACCATGGAAACAACAGGGGCCAATACATGTACAGGTAGAAATAGACTGGCTGACGATGATGGAATGAGTGGAAGGCTCGGCCAAGAGTCTGATGCACGGTGAGGTCGTAAAGATAGCTGTTGCCGCCTTCGATGTATACGGCACCAAACCAGATGGCAAAGAGAAGCAGAAGCAGTCCGAGCGATTTCCAGCCGAAATAATGCGGCAGGTCGCCCTCCCGCCCTTTGACGAAAAGGAAAATGACAATCACCGAGAAAGGAACGATGAATCCTACGGCTCCCTTGGTGAACACGCCAAGAAAGAGCCACAGCGGCAAGAGAAGATTCTCCCTGGGCCGAGAGCTGGAATAAGTGCGATAGAACTGGCTGATCGCCAAGACGATAAACATGGTCATCAGCATATCCATGCGCAGCGTCAGCATCGAGACGAGCCACAACACGGTGGTCATCGTAAGGATACGATAATTCCAAGCACGCTGGCCTTGGAGGCCAATGAGCCGCAACATGGTCTCGATGGTGACGACAGCGGGAATGAACGTGAGCAATCCGAAGAGGAAATGCTGCATCCACAACGGGCAGCACCTCACCAGCATGACAAGCCACAAAAACAAGGGAGGCTTGTCGGCGTAGGGGACGCCGTGATTGGTGAACGCAAAGAGATGGTGCTCTCTGAGTGCCTCATCGGCAATACTCAGATAGCGAAGCTCGTTGGATGGCGTATAATCGCGCAACAGTATTGCCGGCAGCAGACACAGCAACACTACGAGATAAAACAAGGCGGTTTTCTTCATCTATTGACTCCCTGGTTTGTGGCGGCAAAGGTATGTAGCAATTCTGAAGAAAATTGGGAGAAACGCAGACGATTCTCTCCCGATTGCACTTAGGAATATATAGATTCGTCTTATAAACTATACAGATTCGTCGGATAGCCTTTCCAACGGATAGTTGCGGTAGAGGATAATTTGAATAAAAAATAAAAAATACGTTTTTATTTTGTAATACTCTCGAATTGCGCTAACTTTGCAGCATGAAACGAAAATTATTAGGTCTTACTCTTGAAGAACTGAAGGATGTCGCCGTGGAACTGGGACTGCCCAAGTTTGCCGGCAAGCAGATGGCCGAATGGATCTACGGCCACCACGTCGGCAGCATTGACGAGATGACCAACATCTCGAAAGCCAACCGCGAGAAGCTGGCCGAGCAGTTCGAGATTGGCTGCGCAGCCCCCATCGACGCCCAGCGCTCCAAGGACGGCACCATTAAATATCTCTTCCCCGTAGCCACGACGAATGCCGAGAACAACGGCAAGTTCGTCGAGACGGTTTTCATCCCCGAGGAGAACGACAGAGCCACGCTCTGCGTCTCGTCGCAGGTGGGATGCAAGATGAATTGCCTCTTCTGTCAGACGGGCAAACAGGGCTTCGAGGGTAACCTTACCGCCAACGACATACTCAACCAGGTCTACTCGCTGCCCGAGCGTGACCAGCTCACCAACATTGTCTTCATGGGACAGGGCGAGCCGATGGACAATCTCGACAACGTGCTGCGGGCCACCACAATCCTGACGGCCGACTACGGCTGGGCCTGGAGCCCGAAGCGCATCACGGTGAGTAGCGTCGGAGTGAAAAACAAGCTGAAGCGCTTCCTCGAGGAGAGCGACTGCCATGTGGCCATCAGCCTCCACGCTCCCATCCATAGCCTGCGGGCCGAACTGATGCCTGCCGAAAGGGGCATGTCGATAGAGGAGGTGGTGGAACTGCTGCGCAATTATGACTTCAGCCATCAGCGCCGCCTCTCATTCGAATATATCGTCTTCGGCGGACTCAACGATACCAAGGCCCACGCCCAGGAAATCGTCAGTCTGCTCAAAGGTCTCGACTGCCGCGTCAACCTCATCCGCTTCCACCAGATTCCCAACGTTCCCCTGCATGGGGCCGACGATGCTAAAATGGAGCAACTGCGCGACTATCTCACCTCGCATGGCGTCTTCACCACCATCCGCGCCAGTCGTGGTCAGGACATCTATGCCGCCTGCGGATTGCTCAGCACGTCAAAGAAAATCAGCGAGTCGAGGAAATGAAGCACACGGCATGGCTGATGATCCTCGCACTGCTGTCGGTTGTCCTCTGCTCGTGCAGTGACAACGGTGGTCAGCCCCAGTCGAGTTCCCGTCCCTACGAGGTGACGCTCGTGGGCCAGGCGCAGCCAAGTCTTGCGGAGGCTATGAGTCAGAACGTGGAAGGACTGCCCCAGCCCGAACCGATGTTCGACGTCAGCCGCCGGAAGAGCCTCGATGAGTGGAGCAAGCTCTCGCGGGCCGTGGTCATCTGCCAACGTGGACGCCAGTTTGAAGTGAAGCAGGACGTTTGGGCCCGGCCGCAAATCGTCGTCTACACCGACGGAAGCAACCCCCAGAAGGTGGTGCGCATGCTCAATGCCTTCGAGATGGGTCAGGAGGTGAAGAAGCTCCGCCGGAGTCACAACACCAAGGCCGGCGACGCCATCCGGAAGATGTTTGGCCTCGAGATGCTCATTCCCAAAGAACTGAGCAGCAGCATGGTGAGGCCCGGCTTCATCTGGCTGTCGAACAATACGCCACAGGGAATGAAGAACATCGTCGTCTTGCGGGGAAACGTCAACGAGGCGCTCGCCAAGAACATCAAGGGCGAGACCGACGAGATGCACATGCGGCTTGTCGCCCCCGAGCACAAGCGCGGCCTCTGGGAGATTGTGGGCGATGCCATGGGCGGTCCCTACGTGCAGAGGCAGGTGGGCGACGTCACGGTCATTGCCTTTGTCTATGCGCCTGAATCCAAGAAAAGAAATCTGATGCGGCAGTTGGAAGCCGCTCTCTATACGATAAAACAACAACATAATGGAAAATAACAGAAAGATACGCGTCGCCATCACTCACGGCGACACCAACGGAATCGGATACGAACTCATTTTTAAAACTTTCGCCGCTTCCGAGATGCTGGAGATTTGTACGCCCATCATCTACGGTTCGCCCAAGGTGGCCACCTACCACCGCAAGGCGCTTGACATCCCGGCCAACTTCAGCATCATCAGCGATGCCAACGAAGCCCGCGACGGCCGCGTGAACATGCTCACGTGCTTCAACGACGAAATCAAGGTGGAGCTCGGCGTGCCCACGCCTGAGTCGAATCAGGCTGCCATGAAGGCCCTCGACCGTGCCATCAACGACTACCGCAACGGCCTCTTCGACGTGCTCGTCACCTGCCCTGTAGACGAGAGCCATCTGGAGTCGAGCGGCGTGAAGTTCAGCAGCCAGCAGGCCTACATCGAAAGTTGCCTGGGTGAAGGCCGTAAAATGCTGCCCATGTTTATCAACGACAATCTGAGCGTTGCCCTGGCCACAGACAATATCCCCATGCGCGACGTGGCTCAGGCCATCACGCCCGAACTGCTCGAAAACCGCATTCTCACCCTCTACAACACCCTTCGCCGTGACTTCCGCATCTCCAATCCCCGCGTGGCAGTGCTCTCGCTGAATCCCAACAACGGTGAGTACGGCAACTTCAACAAGGAAGAGCAGGAGGTGATTATCCCCACGGTGAACAAGCTCGCCGACAACGGCATCAATGCCTTCGGTCCCTATTCGGCCGACGAAATCTTCAGCGGAAACGTCTCTGATGCCTTCGACGCTGTTCTGGCCATGTATCACGACCAGGGCACAGCCCCCTTCAAGTCGTTGGAACCCACGGAGGGCGTACGCTTCCTGGCCGGACTGTCGATTGTCTGCACTGCTCCCGAGAACAACGTGGCCTTCTCCATAGCCGGACGCAACGTGGCCGACGAGTCCTCCTTCCGCCAGGCCATCTATCTGGCCATCGACATCTACCGCCACCGTCTGGAGTTTGACGAGCCCCTGGCCAATCCGCTCAAGAAGCTCTATCATGAGAAGAAGGACGACAGCGAGAAGGTGCGCTTCGCCATTCCCAAGAAGCACGAGAACTCCATCATCGAGCGTGCTCCCAGAGGCAATGCCAATCTCCCCCACCCCAACAAAGACAGTCAGGCCCCTGCCAGCGCGCCGGCACAACCATCGGACAGCAAGCAACCTACACAGGAAGAAGGACCTGAAAAATAACCATTTATGAAAAAGAAGTATCAGAACGCTTTCTTCCTCTTCGGCCTGCTTGTGCTGATCGTGATGCTGACGCAACTCGACTTCAAGCAAGTCTGGAACGGACTTCGCCATGCCGGCTACTGGTTTTTCGCCGTGCTGGGTCTGTGGCTGGTGCTCTACGTCTTCAACACGGCGGCATGGTATATCATCATCCGGAGCCAGGACCCTTCGCCCGAGGGCATGGCAAAGACAAGAAAAGTAAAGTTCTGGTGGCTCTATAAAGTAACCGTCTCCGGCTTCGCCCTCAACTACGCCACTCCCGGCGGGTTGATGGGCGGCGAGCCCTACCGCATCATGGAACTGGCGCCCAAGATAGGCACCGAGCGTGCCTCGTCGTCGGTAATCCTCTACGCCATGACCCACATCTTCAGCCACTTCTGGTTTTGGGGGCTGTCGAGCGCTCTTTATCTTCTGATACGTCCGGTAGACTTCCTGATGGCTGTCCTGCTGGCCGTCACGATGGGTTTCTGCTCGCTGGGTATATGGTTTTTCTTCTCCGGCTACCGCAAGGGTCTGGCCAACCGCGTGATGAAGCTGCTCAGCCATATGCCACTGGTGAAGAAGTGGGCTCAGCCTTTCGTGGAGAAGCACCGTGAGCAGCTCGACACCATCGACCAGCAGATTGCCGCCCTCCACAGCCAGAATCCCCGCACGTTCATCTCGGCCGTTCTGCTCGAACTGAGCTGCCGCGTATGCTCGTCGCTGGAGATTCTTTTCATCCTGCTGGTGCTGCTGCCTAGCGTCAACTTCTTCGACTGTATGTTCATCCTCGCTTTCACATCGCTCTTTGCCAACCTGCTGTTTTTTATGCCCTTGCAGTTGGGCGGTCGTGAAGGTGGATTCCTGATGTCTACCACCAAACTCGGAATCGCTGCCAGTCAGGGCATCTTCTTGGCCCTCATCGTGCGTCTGCGCGAACTCACATGGACCGGAATTGGCTTGCTGTTGATAAAATTTGATAAAAAAGCCAAGAAGAACTCGTAAAAAGTATGCCAAATTTGCAGCTATCTCAAATAAAATATGTAATTTTGTCACCCAATGAACACATCCGAACTGCAAAAAATCAAACAACGGTACAATATCGTTGGAAATAGCGAAGGCTTGAATCATGCTTTGGACGTTGCCCTACAGGTGGCTCCAACCGATTTGAGCGTACTTATCGTGGGTGAAAGCGGTGTCGGTAAAGAGATTATCCCGCGTGTCATTCACGACAATTCCCCCCGCCGCCGCGAGAATTATTTCGCCATCAACTGTGGATCCATCCCCGAGGGAACGATCGACAGCGAGCTCTTCGGCCACGAGAAAGGCTCCTTCACCGGTGCCATCGGCGAGAGCGAGGGCTATTTTGGAGTGGCCAACAAAGGCACGATTTTTCTCGACGAGGTGGGCGAGCTCCCCATGGCCACCCAGGCCCGTCTGCTGCGTGTGCTGGAAACTGGCGAATACATCCGCGTGGGCGGTCAGAAGATTATGAAGACCGACGTGCGCGTTGTCGCCGCCACCAATGTCAATATCCGCAAGGCCATCAGCGAGGGTCGGTTTCGCGAGGATCTCTACTATCGTCTGAATACCATTCCCATACAGATGCCGCCCCTGCGCGACAGAGGTGAGGATATCCTGTTGCTCTTCCGGCTCTTTGCCATGCAAATGGCCGAGAAATACAAACTGCCCAGAATCACACTCGACGATGACGCAAAGCAGATCATGCTCCACTATAAATGGCCCGGCAACGTGCGCCAGCTGAAGAACATCACCGAGCAGATGTCGGTGCTGAGCGAGGAGCGCGTCGTCACGGCAAAGATGCTCCGCAAGTTCATCCCCGACGATCAGGAGAGCACCGAACTCTCTACGATCTCACAGCCCGGTCAGCACTCCTACGAGAGCGAGAGGGAGATTCTCTACAAGATTCTCTACGAGCTGCGCGGCAACGTGAGCGACCTGCGCCGCGACTTCAACAACCTGCGCAAGCAACTCAACGACTCGCGCGACCTGGCCGATGCCAGAGGTTTCTCCTCACCGCTCATCGGCGACAAGTATCCTGCCATCGCCAACCGCAGCAATGAACTCGTGTCCACCAACAACGTCGCACCGAGTGCACATTCCGATATCCAGGAGGCCGAGGCCGAAGAGATAAAAGCCGAAGAGCCTGAGACGCTCAATCTGAGCGACCTGGGCCGGCAGACGGTGGAGAAGGCCCTCGAGCGCAATGGCGGCAACCGCAAGAAGGCCGCACAAGAATTGGGTATCAGCGACCGCACGCTTTACAGAAGGATCAAACAGTATGGCCTCACCAAATAGAATTTCCGCCCGACTAAGCGGCTTTGCTGCCGTTATGGCCACGATGCTCTTCGTGTTGACACTCTGTGGCTGCAAGGTAAGTTATGGCTTCAACGGCTCGAGTATCGACTACACCAAGACGAAGACCATCACGATAGCCGACTTCCCCATCCGTTCAAGCTACGTCTGGGGACCGATGGGCCCGATGTTCAACACTGCCCTCAAGGACGAGTTTGCCAACCACACCCGCCTGCAACAGGTGAAGCGCAACGGCGACTTGCAGATTGAGGGCGAGATCACGCAGTACTCTCAGCGCAACAAGAGCGTATCGAGCGAAGGTTATGCCGCACAGACTGAACTGGCCATCACGGTCAACGTGAGATTCACCAACCGCGTAAACCACGACGAGGACTTTGAGAAGCAGTTCACTGCTACGTCATCCTACGAGACGACACGGTCGCTCGTCAGCGTACAGCAGGAACTGGTACAGCAGATGGTGGACGACCTGGCCGAACAAATCTTCAATGCCACGGTAGCCAATTGGTAAACTTCCACAGAATAATTCACTGATAATACATGGAACTGACAGAGCTCATCAAGCATCCCGAACGAATGGACAAGGAGACCCTCTACGATCTCCGAAGCCTGATTGCGCTCTATCCGTACTACCAGACGGCACGGCTCCTGATGCTCCAAAATCTCTATATCCTCCACGATCCTTCGTTCGACGAGGAATTGAGACGCGCTGCCATCTACGTCACCGACCGCAAGATGATCTTCAACATGGTGGAGGCCGCCCACTACCGCTTGAACACCAAGTCCAGCGAGAAGGAAAAAGCCGCCAAACCCGGCGAAAGCCGCACCGTGGCCCTCATCGATGATTTCCTGGATTCGATTCCCGCCGACTCCGACGAGGACAAGAACAGCAAGCGCAAGCCCACGCCGGCCGATGCAGCCGTAGACTACGTCTCTTATCTGCTCGAGACCGAGAGCGAGGAAGAGAAGGAGGCCACACAGAAGGCGCCCCAACTCAAAGGCCAGGACCTCATCGACAACTTCATCAACAACGAGGGCGGAAAGATCACCCTGCAGGAAGAGCCAGAGTTCATGCCTGAGATTGAGGAAGAAGAGGAGGACAAGTCGGCCGATACCGTAGAACAGGGTGGCTACGCCACGGAGACCCTTGCCCGCATCTACATCAAGCAAGGCCGATACGACAAGGCTCTCGAGATCATGAAGAAGCTTGACCTCTCAAAAGCACAGAAGAACATCTACTTCGTCGACCAAATCCGGTTCTTGGAAAAATTGATATTAAATAGTAAAAACAAATAAAAACAAACAAAAGAAATGTACAATTTATTAGTTGTCTTCATCATCATCGCTTCTTTGCTGATGATCTTCATCGTTTTGATTCAGGAATCAAAAGGAGGTGGACTGGCATCCAACTTCTCTGCTTCCAATTCTATCATGGGTGTCCGCAAAACTACCGACGTCGTCGAGAAGACTACGTGGGGTCTGGCCATTGCCATGGTAGTGCTCAGCGTGCTTTGCGCTTATGTTGCTCCTACCGCTACCACTGACCAGAGCGTCATGGAGAATGCTGCCACACAGTCGCAGACCACCAATCCTACCAACACTCAGGGCTTCGGTGCCGGTCAGACTGCTCCTGCCAACGGCGCTCAGAAGGCTGCCCCTGCTGCTGGCAACAAGGCTGCTGCTCCTGCCAACAACGCAGCTGCTCCCGCAGGCAATGCTCCTGCTCCTGCCAAATAAGATGCGCTTCTGCTGAATAAGACAGATAAAACGAACAGCATAAAAAAGGAAGAGTCCCCATCGGGATTCTTCCTTTTTTGTTACTCATCTATCTGCCATGTAGATTACTCAATCAAAGCATTCTCTTTCGGCTGAACACCTTCACGCAACACTCCTCAGATGTTCAGGTGTTCATCCCCTCCCTCTGGCGGAAGAGGATGAGGTGGGTCCAATCAATGGCAGTTCTTCATCGAACCGCTGCGATACTTGCAGCAGGAGGGAAGTTTGTTATAGGCCGCATTGCTGGCCTTGACGCTGCCGGTATCATGTCCAGCGGCTGCGATGGCCTTCTGAACCTTGTCCGGAGTGGTCTTGGCGTTGTCGTAGACCAGCGTCAGCTGATGGCTCTTCTGGCTCCAACTTGCTGAAAGAACGCCTTTGCAGCTCTTTGCAGCCTTCTCGATACGTGCCTCACACATATCACACATTCCATTCACCTTGAAGGTGGTCTTTACCGTCTTAGCCTGCGCGGCGACACTCATTGCCATGACCGCAAGCATTGTCAACATTAGTTTTTTCATTGCGTAATTATTTATTGTAGTTATTATTAAGCGACTTTAAAGTTATCTCTTAGTCGTTGGTTGTTTCAATCTCTATTCATCATGCTCCGCTTGCCGTCGAGTTGTGCACTGGCATCGATGGCAAAGGCACCACTGGTGACGATTCCCTCACCCTCGGCCAGACCGTCGGTGACCACATAGCCATCGGGAAGCGAAGGACCCAGCGTCACCTCGCGGAGATGGAACACCGGCATGCCGCCATCTTCCTCCTTCACATAGACCACGCTGCGCGTTCCCGTCCAAAGCACTGCATTCTTGGGAACGACGATGTCATCCTTATATTGCGACAAGTGGGAGGCCACGATTCCCGAAACATTCATCTCGGGTTTGAACACGCCTCCGGCATTGTTCATCTCCACGCGCACGCCAGCCGTCCGGCTCGCGCCGTCGAGTACAGGATCGATGAAGCTCACCCGGCCGCGGAAAGTCTTTCCGGGCATTGCCTCACTCGTAAACTGCACCTCAGCCCCTTTATGGATGAAGGGTAAGTCGGCCTCGTAGGCTTGAAACATCACCCACACTCGGCTCAGGTTGGCAATCTTCAGCAAAGGCTGTCCCTGCTTGACGTAGTCGCCAGGACTGACATTCTTCTCGACCACCGTTCCGCTCGTGTTGGCTTTCAGTGTGAAGTAAGGCGATGCATGGCGCGTCTTGATGATGTTGGCCACTTGTTCTGCCGTCACGTTGAGCAGTCTTAGCTTCTCTTTTGCAGCCTCGATGAGCGAAGCCCGCTGCTGCGAAGAGGGAAAGTTGAGCGCCGCCACGAGTTCCTGACTGGCCGTATAGAGCGATGGCGAATAGATGACAGCCAGCGTTTGCCCGCGGCTCACGCGATCACCCACCGCACTGACAGCAAGCCGCTCCACGCGTCCCTCAACGTATGCCGACTGCGTCTGTTCCAACCGTTGGTCTGCTTCTACCTTGCCATAGAGCCGTACTTCTTTAGTGGTAGAGCCCGTACCCACGGTTTCTGTCTCAACATTAGCCAGTGCGAGAGCCTCTTCGCTGAGCATCACGCCGTCATCATCCATGGTCATCTTATTGTCGCTGCCGCTCTTTCCGGCCGGAATCAAATCCATTCCGCAGATAGGACACTTGCCCGTATGGTCCTGCTTCACCTGGGGATGCATCGAACAGGTATAGACGGTCTTGTCACTCTCCTTCGTGCCGTCTGAACCATGGCGCAGGAGCGATAAGGCAACAGCCACGACTACAACGGCTATTATACCTATTATAATATACGTTTTATTCTTTTTCATCATTATTTAAATTTACTTAGTGTATTGTCATGACTTACGGCCAATCGTTCCATCTCGGCCACTAAACTGTTGTACTGCGCATAGGCCTCGGCCCTGAGCAGGTCGTAGTCGATCTGCTCGCGCTGCGTCTGCAGGATGTCGGTGAGCGAGGTGGTGCCATTGGCATACTCATCGCGCATCAGCTGGAGCGTCTTGGCGAGGATTTCCGTCTCGCTGTCATAGAGCTTCACCTTGCGGTCGATATCTGTCGCTCTCTTCTCAATGCCGAGATAAGTGGATCGCAAGGCATCCTGCCGTTGTTCAATTCCACTTGCGGCGCTCTCCTGCATCAGTCGGGCGCTCTTGCGGGTCTGATTCGTGCGCCGGCGAAAGACGGGCAGGATCACCTTGACCATAGGCATCCACATGTCTTTGCCGTTCATATTGGCCATATTGGGCATATCCACTTTTCCGTTGAGCATGTATTCCACGCCGACACCAACCTTGGGCATGCCCTGGGCCTTAGCCATTCGGTCTTGCGCCTCAAACGATTTCTGCTGGGCTTGAAGCTGAGCGATTGCGGGGTCGGAAGACTCTATCCGCGTCCAGTCGAGAACTGTCATCTTGCTGAGGATGATGGTATCGGGCAGGCTCAGCGCGTCATCCGGACTGCGGTGCATGGCGAGATTGAAGCGCTGGCGCTGCAATCTTAACTCATCCTCCAGACTGGCCTTTTTCTCTTCGAGCCGCTTGTCCTCAGCCTCAATCCGCAATTGGTCGCTCATTCGGCTGTAGTGGCCCATCGTGGCGGTCTTGTATTGGTAGGTGGCGACTTTCTGAATATCGGCCAACAGCCGTCGCTGTCGCTCCACGCTCTTGATCTTCTCTTGCGTGGCGAGCATGCTGTACCACTGGCGCTGCATGTCGAGCACGAGGTCGAGAGCCGCCTGTCTGAAACCTTGAAACGAAGCCTGGGCCTGCGCTTCCTTCTGCTCGCGTGCGGCCTTGAGCGAGCCTGCCCAAGGAAACATTTGCATGAGGGAGAACGTGGCTATCTGCTTCCCGTTCACGTGGTTCATAGCCTCGGGATAGAAGCCCACGGTCAGTTCGGGATCGTTCAGCTGTCCCTCAGCGCAGGCACTGGCCACCTGGGCTTTGTAGGCTTTGTATTGTCTGGCTAAAGCTGGATTGTTGCTCATCGCCGCATCGATATAGACAGCGAGACTGTCGGTCTGAGCTTGGACAGTCATCGTCATGAGGAGCATCAATGCACTATATATATATTTCTTCATCATTGTTTCTGTTGTTTTTCGAGTTTACTTTCGCGCCACCAGCATTGCAGCACGGGAACTACAAACATCGTCATGGTCTGAATAAGCATTCCACCGAACGTTGGGATACTCATGGGCACCATGATATCAGCACCCTTGCCCGTAGAACTCAGCACAGGCAGAAGGGCAATAAGCGTCGTGGCGGTCGTCATGCAGGCTGCGCGCACTCGCTTCTTTCCGGCCGTCACCACAGCCTCGGTGATTTCTTCTCGGGTGGAGGGCTGGAGCCGCTTGAAGGTCTGATGGATATACGTTCCCATCAGTACTCCGTCGTCGGTGGAGACGCCGAAGAGGGCGATGAATCCCACCCATACGGCCACGCTCAAGTTGATTTGTTCCATGCCGAATAGTGTGCGCATGTTCACACCCGCAATGTCGAAGTTCATGAACCACGGTTGTCCGTAGAGCCACATCAGGATGAAGCCGCCGGCAAAGGCAACAAACACACCCGAGAAGTGAATCATGGATGCCGTGATACTCTTGAACTGGAAATAAAGAATCAGGAAGATGATGAGCAGGGCAACGGGAATGACGATCTGCAACCGTTTTGCGGCATGCACTTGCTGTTCATAGCTTCCGGCGAACTTATACGATACGCCCTTGGGCAGATCTATCTTATGCTCAGCCACAAGCTTGTCAATAGTTTCCTTAGCTTTGTTGACCACATCCACCTCGGCCTTATTGCCTACTTTGTCAAAGGTGATATAGCCTACAAGGAAGGTGTTCTCACCCTGAATCATCGTAGCTCCCTTGACGAAGTGGAAGGAAGCCAACTCGCCTAAAGGTATCTGAGTTCCGTCGGCAGCCGGAACGAGGATTGCGGCAAGCGCATCGGGATTATCGCGCAGCTCACGGGCATAACGCACCCTGATGGGGAAGCGCTCACGGCCTTCCACGGTATTGCCTTCCTCCATTCCGCCAATAGCCGTCTCAATCACCGACTGCACCGTTCCGATTTGAATGCCATAACGACCCAGTTTCTCGCGGTCGGGTTCTATCTCTATGTAGGGCGCACCTTGCGCACGGTCGTAATAAACAGAGGCCGACTGCACATCGTCTATCTGCTTCAGGGCTTTTTCCATCTGCAATCCTGCTTTGTCGATACTCTCGAGGTCAGGACCGTAGACTTTCAGTCCCATCGGAGCTTTCATACCCGTGGAGAGCATCACCTGCCGGGTAGCGATGGGCTGAAGTTTGGGCGAGCCGGTGAGACCGGGAAGATTGGCCGCACGAGAGATCTCTTCCCAAATATCGTCTTCTGTTCGGATTTCCTTGCGCCACTGACGGAAATAGTCGCCATGGCTGTCGGCCACCAGACTGTCTTGCGGTATCCGTTCGAATCCTTCTTCCGGATCGTATACTCTGCCGCTCTTGAGGATGAAGCGGCCCTTGCTGTCGGTTTTGAACCTTGCCCGATGACCATCGAAGTCGAGCATGTATTCGGGCTTATAGTTGATGGTGGTCTCATACATCTGTATGGGAGCCGGATCGAGGGCACTCTCTGCCCTGCCCCATTTGCCCACAGCCGACTCTATCTCAGGAATCTTCATCAGCCTGCGGTCTATCTGCCTGCAGAGCCTCAGGTTCTCCTCCACTCCGCTATGAGGCATCGACGTAGGCATGAGCATGAACGTGCCCTCATTGAGCGTCGGCATGAACTCGCTGCCGGTATGCTTCCATATCAGTATTCCGCACACCAATACCACAGCGGGGATGGACATGAAGGCCAAACGATGGCTGAGGCACCAGCGGAGAATACGCTCATAATGCAATACCATCAGCCACAACAAGGCCAAAACCAGTCCGACAAGGCCCAGGACGAAAAGCATATTGATGAACATTCCATTCTGTGGTCCCAGCGGAAGCCACATGGAAGTCAACTTGTACACGGCAATGATAACGATGGCGCCTATTAGCAGGAGATTGGACTTCACCCGCCACCGGCCAATCCTGACGGTCTCGAAGCGCCCGGGCTTAAGGATGCGCATGGCAAGCCGCCGCGGAAGCCTAAGGGAGAATATCCAGTAAGCCAGCGTAGGAAGCACGGTCAGACCGAGCAGCAGCGCTGAGAGCAGAGCAAAGGTTTTGGTGAAAGCCAGCGGATGGAACATCTTTCCTTCTTGGGCCTGCATGGCAAACACGGGCAGGAAGGAGACGATGGTCGTGCCCATACCGGTCATCACGGCCGATGACACTTCGTTCACTGATTCTAAGATGAGCTGTTCCAGTGCCTCACCTCGGATGCTGTCGCGGTCGTCGCGGGCTTCGAGATGCCTCACCACGTTCTCCATGAACACCACGCCCACGTCTACCATCACGCCGATGGCGATTGCAATACCACTCAGGGCAACGATGTTGGCCTCTACGCCGGTGAGCTTCATGATGATGAACGTGCTGAGTACGGCCAAAGGCAACATGACCGATATCACGATTGAAGCCCTGAGGTTGACCACCAGAATCAGCACAACGATGATACAGATGAGCACTTCGTGAGTGAGCGAGCTTTCCAGCGTGCCTATGGTCTCCTTGATGAGCTGCGTACGGTCGTAGAAGGGCACCACCGTGACTTTCGACACACTGCCGTCCTTGAGTTTTTTCTCGGGCATGGCGGTCTGCATCTCCTTGATTTTGTCCTTCACGTTGTTGATGACTTCAAGTGGATTGCTCCCTTCGCGGGCCACGACCACGCCGCCCACGGCTTCCTGTCCTTCCTTATCAAGTCCTCCGCGACGGTCGCCTGGCCCAAAGCTCACGCGTGCCAGATCCTTCACTCTGACGGGCATTCCTTCTCGGCTGGTCACTGGAGCATTCTCCAGATCGGCAAGTTTTTTCACATAGCCCAGTCCGCGGATGATGTATTCGGCCTGGTTGATTTCCATTGTTCCTGCTCCCACGTCGATGTTGGAGTTTTTCACGGCCTGCATCACCTGCACGAGATTGATGCCATAGGCGCGCATGGCCTCAGGATCAAGGTCCACCTGATATTCCTTCACGAAGCCGCCCACGCTGGCCACCTCGCTCACGCCTTCTGCCGACGAGAGCTGATAGCGCACGTAGTAGTCCTGCAGAGTGCGCAGTTCCTCGGGATCCCAGCCGCCTGCGGGACGACCGATCTTTGTGTCGCGGCCTTCAAGCGTATACCAGAATATCTGTCCCAGGGCTGTAGCATCGGGTCCGAGCTGCGGTTTTACGCCATCGGGCAACAGTCCACTTGGCAGCGAATTGAGTTTCTCCAGTATGCGCGACCGGCTCCAGTAGAAATCCACACCTTCGTTGAAGATGATATAGATGAACGACATGCCCATCATGGAGGTGGAGCGGATGGTCTTCACGCCCGGGATACCCATCAGGGCTGTGGTAAGCGGATAGGTCACCTGGTCCTGCATATCCTTGGGCGAGCGCCCCATCCACTCAGTAGAGATGATTTGTTGATTGTCGCCGATATCGGGTATAGCATCTACTGCAACTGGATTGCGCGGAACGAGTCCTGCATGCCAGTTGAAAGGTGCCGTGGAGAGTCCATCTAGGATAACGGCTATGAGCACAAAGGCAGAGACTATGCGATTGTGCAGAAAATAAGCAATGATTTTTTTCATTTAATAAGACTTTGTTTTGTTTGAGTATGAGCGCAAAACGGCTACGTTCAACGCTTCCCAGCATCTGTGGAGATGCCGTCACACAGTTTTCTCCCAATACACAATAGGAGAAATGCCTGGAAACCAATCATCCCCAAGATACGGAATATATTAACCCAACAAAACCGGTGCTCCCCTCACGCCATGAGGTGGCAGGAGATACGGGGGATGATAGTCCGCCATCCAGAACAGACCGGATGCAGAATCATCGCCTAGAGAACTGAATAATGTGAATGAATAAGATAGGAAATCAAACAGATGGGCATGAAACCAGTCGGCAGAAAAACTCTTCACCAGCAACTGCTGTGACTGAACCGAACTGTAGGAATCATGAATCTGCTTATGAAAGTGCTTGTTATGACAATGCCCACAGCCTTCGGGAGTCTCACACTCGGGCATATCCATTCCTGAAGGCTGATGAATTGTAAAATCATTTATAGAGACAGAGATCAACTCACCACCACAATAGTGCTGATTCACGCTCACTCCCGAAGTCGACAGGAGAAAGAGTATGGACAGGATGATGATCTCAAGTCGTTTCATGTTGCAAAAATAGTCATTTTCATAGTATTTTCCAAGTTTTTATGATTATTTCTCGAAAAACACAACTTGCCAGACAAATTTCTAAACCATTCGCTCCGGTCTCATGACGAAACGATAGAGGATGACAACGAAAGCCCTCAAGGCTGACTGTTGATAACCGACATCAACTGCTGCTCATCAAACCGCAGAAGCAGCTCCAAACGTTATCTTTTCTTCATTCCTCCACCTAAATCACGGATTCAATCTCAACCTGAGAACTTGTTTTGGTAGACAAAACGACCACGTATTCCCATTATTTATGGCTATAAGAAGTTTTTTCGAAAAAAAGCGCCAAAAAATTTGGAGCATCAAAAAAAATCTCTTACCTTTGCACTCGCTTTCAATAAGCAACCAACATGGTGGGTGTAGTTCAGTTGGTTAGAGCGTCAGATTGTGGTTCTGAATGTCGTGGGTTCGAGTCCCACTACCCACCCAAAAGGTAAGCAGTTGTCAATCAATTGCTTACCTTTTTTCGTTTTGGATGAAGTACAAGGTTTGCTTCCGTATTTCTTCCGTAATTTATTATTTCCCTATTTTCCTACGTTTGTTGAGATTGCGAATAAGGCCCAAAACTATGTTCGGTAAGGCGCTGGACAACAGCGGCCGCCACACATCTCGGACAGATAGCAAACAAAATTTTAATACATCCCCTTATTTTTAAAAGCATTCTTTCGTACAAGTCAGAAAGAATTCGTATATTTGCACAAACTAACTAATTGATAGGGTGTCCAATTCGTTGTGCCAATTTTAGCTCACTTTTCTGAGCGTCTTGGTCCGTTCTGTAACCCAATTCTTGGGCAGGTGCTCGGTTGACCAGG
>ONYS01000113.1 GCA_900322095.1 uncultured Prevotella sp. | reverse complement strand
TCGTTTTCTGGCTCCATTTTCTCCTTTGTGGACCTGAACGAGGCGTTGATTTTTTGGGACCCGTGTGGGTCAAAATATTTATTCAGTGAACACTAATTAGATAATGTTGTTAAGGCAGTCCCGTCTGTAGGTGGGGCTGCCTTTTTTGGCTCACCGGATATTCTTTGTAGATTGCTCATCACCGAATAGCACAATCAGCCCAGACGGGGGCTGACTCTCGGTAACCCCAGTCAAGCGACGATAGGAGTGCAGACTGGGGATAACAGTATGCATGTTACCTGTACTCAGTGCCCCGAAGGCGGCACACCAGCACATAGTGCGCAGATAGGAGGGTAGTCATTCCTGCCGACCAATAAAGATTATTCGATTGCGAATTAATGTAAATCCTTCGGGGGCATCCACTCGCCCCACTCGTGTATGCGCCTCGGTTTCTGAGATATGGTCTCCCAAACCAATACTAACGCCGGGGCGCATGAGGGCGATTTATCGTTTGCGCTCTTTGCAAAAGAAGAATCAAAGTCTAATAAAACCAGTATTCTTTGGCATATCTGCACTTGTGCGGTTGGGGAAAGACAAAGTATCGATCTCGATAAAATGATGCATAGTTACTGTCTGACGAACGTTAGACGATCGTCCGACGAACGTTAGACGATTGTCCGACGAACGTTAGACGATTGTCCGACGAACGTTAGACGATTGTCCGACGAACGTTAGACGATTGTCCGACGAATGTCGGAAAGCATCATCAGCTGCATTCTGGAACATGAAGAGTAGAGTGAGGATGGAATTTTCTTCGCCGAATCGCATGATCTTCTTTGCTAGATACAGCTGCTACAAAGCATGGAGCGGACGGCTAAAGGACCGAGCCTGCATTAAATCAGTCGAAGGCAGTGGAAAAACTACAAGTACCAAGATACGAATCTCAACGAAAAGTGCTCTTGTTTTTTTTCTTATGATATGGCAGACTTCTGATTATCAATATTTTGTAAGGCGTTATAGATAAAATCTATTGTCTGATAATTTTTATCTGTTGCCCAGCCAAGATGTTCCTATTACCTTTGCACTCGTAAAAAGACATCCCGCAAAATAATAGAGTATAAACAAATAAAAAAAGGTAACAGATTATGGAATCAATCATCAACAGACATGCACCCGAGTTCACTGTCCAGGCTTATCAGAATGGCAGCTTCAAGACAGTCAGCAACAAGGATATCGAAGGCAAGTGGGCCTTGTTCTTCTTCTATCCTGCCGACTTCACATTCGTCTGCCCCACAGAGCTTGAGGACCTTCAGACCAAGTATGCTGAGTTGCAGGGCATGGGCGTAGAGGTGTTCAGTGTCAGCACCGACAGCCACTTCGTCCACAAGGCATGGCACGACACTTCTGATCGCATCGCCAAACTTGAGTATGCAATGCTCGCTGACCCCCTGGCAGTGCTTTCTCGTGGCTTCGGTGTGTACAAGGAGGACGAGGGCGTGGCCTATCGCGGCACATTCCTGGTTGACCCCGAAGGTTTGGTGAAATTGGCAGAAATTCAGGACAACAGCATCGGCCGCAATGCCGACGAGCTCGTGCGCAAGGTGCATGCAGCACAGTACGTGGCCAGCCACAATGGTGAGGTTTGTCCGGCTAAATGGCAGGAGGGCGAAGAGACGCTCAAGCCAAGTATCGACCTCGTTGGAAAACTCTAAGCCTATGTTGGACCAGCAGGTTATCAGTCAAGTCAAAGGGGTGCTGGGCAATCTCAGCACCTCTTTTACATTTGTAGTAGAGCGCAGTCTGGCTTGTGCCAAGGTTAAGGAGTTCTCTAGTTTTGTAGAGGATGTGGCATCGTGCAGTCCGCGTCTATCCGTGGAATACCGTAATGGCAAGGACTTCCGATTCTCCATTCTGCGCAACGGGGAGCCCACTGGCGTTTCCTTCCGTGGCATCCCCAGTGGTCATGAGTTCACGTCCTTGCTTCTGGTGTTGCTGAATGGCGACGGTCAGGGCCGCAATTTGCCCGACGCCGCGTTGCTTCAGCGCATCAAGGCCCTGAAAGGTGACATCCGGCTGACGACCTATGTGTCGCTGACCTGTACCAACTGTCCGGATGTGGTTCAGGCTCTCAATATCATGGCCTTATCCAATCCCTCCATTAGCCACGAGACCGTTGACGGAGCCATCTGTCAGGACGAAGTTGAAAAACGCAATATTCAGGCCGTGCCGGCAGTCTACCTCGGCGACGAGTTGCTGCATGTAGGCCGTGGCACGTTGGGTGGTCTGCTCGAAGAGCTGGAAGATCATCTGGGTGCAGACACAACGAGCGGCGAGAAGGTGGAGCACAGTTTCGACTTGCTCGTTCTCGGTGGAGGTCCTGCCGGTGTGGCCGCAGCCATCTATGCCGCCCGCAAGGGAAAGAATGTGGCCGTTGTGGCCCAGCGCATTGGCGGTCAGGTGAACGACACCACGGGTATCGAGAACATCATCTCCGTGCCCTTGACCACAGGTTCCCAGCTGGCATCCGACCTTGCCACACATCTGAGCAAGTATCCCATCAGCGTTTGCAACAACCGCCGCATCACCCATGTGGATTTCTCAGGACCCGTGAAGCGCGTGGAGACACGCGGTGGCGAGACCTATCTTGCTCCCCAGGTGATTATAGCTACGGGCGCAGGTTGGCGACGCCTGGGACTGCCCGACGAGGATAAGTATGTCGGCCATGGCATCCATTTCTGTCCTCACTGCGACGGACCTTTCTATAAAGGAAAGAATGTGGCTGTCATCGGCGGTGGCAACAGTGGAGTGGAAGCAGCTATCGACCTGGCGGGAATCTGCCGTCACGTCACGGTGTTTGAGTTTGCCAACAAGATGAAGGCCGACGACGTGCTGCAGCAGAAACTGTGGAGCATGCCCAATGTCGACATCGTCATGAGCAGTCAGACTATCGGGTTGACGGGCGATGGAACCAAGCTGACGGGCATCGACGTGCGCGATCTCCAAACAGAGAAGGAACGCCATGTGGCGCTCGATGGCGTGTTCCTGCAGATAGGACTTCAGCCCAACAGCGATGTGTTCAGAGGCGCTGTGGAGATGACCCCGCGCGGCGAGATTGTTGTCGACAACCGCAACCACACTTCCGTAAAAGGTGTTTATGCCGCAGGCGATGTGTCGACCACTCCTTTCAAGCAGATTATGATTGCCATGGGCGATGGGGCCAAGGCAGCTCTCTCCGCCTTCGAGGACAGTCTATATCAGCCTTCTTGATATCCGATATGGGCGAGTGGATGCAGAGTGGGTTTATCCCACCTCACCCACGCTGCCTGTGCGCTTGAGCACGCCCCACGACTGCAACTCGCCCTTGATAGCCTTGATATAACTCTTGAAGAGTACGACATACATGATCCATCGATAGCAGAGCCGCTGGGGAATGATCCAGAACAGTCCCCACAGCCGTTCATGCTCATGCAGATAGGCCATGATGGAGATACTGGCATCGACGAGCAGGAAGAGCAGATAGTAGAGCAGCACCTTGCCGATGTTGCCGGTGAACAGACCCACGACCATCAGCACGTCGGCCAGAGGAGAGAAGGTGGGAATGATGAACTGGAAGACGAGCATGTTGGGCAGAGCCCACAGTCCCAGTCCCTTGTATTTGGGATGGAACATGGCAGCACGGTTTTTCCAGAAGGTCTGCATGATGCCAAAGCACCAGCGCGTGCGCTGCTTGATAAACTGTCCCAGCTTCTCGGGAGCCTCGGTGAGGGCAATGGCGCCGTTTTCGTTCTCTACCCGGTACCCAGCCTTGTTGACGCGGATGGTGAGGTCGCAGTCCTCGGCCAGCGTGTCGGTGGTCAACCCTCCGGCATCGAGGATGGCCTTGCGGCGGAAGGCACCAATGGCACCCGGCACCACCGTGATGGCATTGATGGCTGCATAGGCCATGCGGTCGAAGTTCTGGCTCGTGGTGTATTCGATGGCTTGCCATTTGGTGAGCACGTTCACGGTGTTGCCCACCTTCACGCTGCCGGCCACAGCTCCTACGCGGCCCTCCTTATCGGCAAAGAAATGGCGCATGAGCATTGATACAGCGTTGCTCCTGAGTTTGGTGTCGGCATCTATACAGACCACAAACTCGGCATCGGTGTGGGCAATACCAAAGTTGAGCGCTGAGGCCTTGCCGCCGTTGGGCTTGGTGTAGATATGGATCTTCTCATTGGTGCCGAGCGCTGTCTTTACCTTATTATATGTATTGTCCTTACTTCCGTCGTCGACAAAAACGATGTCGTAGTTGGGATAGTCTTGATTCAACAGATTCTCGAGTGATGACACGGCATCCACCTCCTCGTTGTAGGCCGGAACGATGATGGTCACCTTGGGTTGCTGAGCGGGCATGTTGGCGAGTGAGGCCTCCAATGCACGCTCTTTTTTGCGTTCTTTGCCTACGAGAACATACATGAATACCAGTCGGCCCAAACCCAGCACGAGGAAGATGATGAAGAGTGCCGTGATGAAATTGCCGGCTGCATAGAGTCCCTCGGCCAGCGTTAGGTTGGCTTGCATGGCGTAGTATTCTTCACCCTTGGGCACCGATGGCATCAACTGGTCTTTGCTCCGGCCCAGATACTGGTCGAGCGTGATGAAGCGGTAGCCCTTCTGCTGCAAGTATTCGATGATGCGCGGTAGGGCCTTCACGGTTTCCTTTCTCGTGTTGCCACCTGCATCGTGGAGCAGGATGATGTGGCCATTACCATGCTCCACACCCTTGACGACTCTCTCGAAGATGGTCTCGGCTTTCACGCCCGGTTCCCAGTCTTCGGGATCGACAGCCTCTCCCACGTCGATGAAGTTCTGCTTACTGGCCTCCACGAGTGGCACAATCTCATCGTTGCCCGACGGATCGCTGTCAGCATTATAGGGCGCGCGGAAGAGAATGGTGCTGCGGCCGGTGATGCACTCCACGAGCATTCGGGTGAGCCTGAGTTCCATGTAGGTGCGCTGTGGCGAGTTTGCTGCCACGTTGTGATGGGTGAAGGTGTGGTCGCCGATGAGGTTGCCGTCTTCATATACCTTTCTCACCAATGGGAGGTTCTTCTCCATCATCAGTCCCACCATGAAGAAGGCTGCATGCACATTGTGCTGCCTGAGAATGCGCAGCACCTGTGGTGTCCACCGGGCGTCAGGACCATCATCAAAGGTGAGCAGCAGGTCCTTGGGTCCGCAGTTGCCATGTTTCTCCAGCTCATAGGAAGTGGGAATACGGGTGTAGGTCTCATCGTTGATGAGGAAATCCTCGTTGTCCATGTCGAGATGTACGTTTCCGTTGCGTGGAGTGCCGATGACGTCCAGCACTTCGCCCGAACCTACGTAGTCGGCCACTCGGTCGCCTTCTATCGTCTCCATGTCGCCGATACGCAGATGTGTCACCTGTGGCATGGCGAGATCCTTGCCGTAGAACTTCCACAGGCGGTGGTCCTCGCAGCCCAAGCGCCACACGCTGAAGCCGGCCACGCCATATTCGCAGCCATAGCGCATGGTGTTGAAGTTGGTAGCCGCATCGTTGAAGTAGACCTGATGGGTGACGTCGTTCTCGTCGTCGTAGCTGAAGTTGAGGCTGTAGGTGTTGGAGTCGAAGTTGATGGGCGTCTCGGAGTCTGCGGCCAGCGACATGGCATCGTGGATGCTGATGCTCTGATTGTTGTCGCCCTTGTTGGTCCAATCGTAGCCGTAGGCTCCTATACCGAGAATGATTTTCTGCTCGGGAATCTGCGAGGCGACGGCATCCAGCAACTTGCCTGTCCACTGCTGCGACGACACAGGCCCAGGAGCGCTCACCGTGTTGTGCTCATCGTAGGCCATGAGCATCAGGTAGTCGTCATACTTAGCCAGTTCCCTCACGTCGTAGTCCTCGTTGCCCGACTGGATATCCTGCGTGACGTAGAGTCCGTGCTGGTGGAAGGCGTCCGACAGTTCCTTCACGAAGGCGGTCAGCGCCTCGTTGCTGCTCGTTTGCACTTCCTCGAAGTCGATGTTTAGGCCGACGAAGTGGTGGCGCTGGCAGCTCTGGAGCATCTCTCTGATAAGCGTCTGCCGTTTCTTCTTGTTCTGAAGAAGTGCTGTGACGGTCTTCGACTGGAACTCTCCGTTGTAGGCATTGGTGATGACCGGCATCACCGGAATGCCCGTTTTCTTCATCAACTGATAGCCCTTTGCGTCGATGTGCTCTTCCAGGCCGAAGTTCTTCTGGTTGATATAGAACCACTCGGGCATCACAAGATTCAGGCTTCCGATGCTCTCCTTCAGCGAAGCATAGGACATGGGATCCCAGTTGACGTAGAAGGCTGCACGAATGCCGGCCTTGCGGTCGTCCCATGAGGCGATGTATTTGTTGGTGTTGCCGCCAAACCTGCGAATGCGTGATGTCTTGGCGTGCGACCATCGGGCATCGTTGGAGTGTATTTTCTTCTCCATGAAGAAGTCGCGGTAGGCGGCATACTCCTGCGCCATCTTGTTCTTTTTCATGAAAGGCTTCTCTGCGGCCAGAGCACTGCGGAAATCTTCTTTGAAGGGAAGGTTCGGATTGCGGTCGATGAAGAACATGATGATGAATACGGCAACCAGAAGAATGATGATGGTCAAAATAATGCCAAGGCTCCACTTGAAGCGTGTCCAACGCGAGCGGGAGTCTGCTTGAAATACTTGTCTGTCCATGATAGAGTAGATATATCTTTTTTATCCAGAATACAATCTTTTCAAATTGTCGGCAAAAGTAATCACAAATCTTTTTCCTTAGTTATATCCGATACATTATTTAACGTATTAAACGTTTGTTGCATTCGTTAAGAACCAACTAGAAGATTCTATCTCTTCGGAAAGGAGCTCTCAATGAATAAATCCTCGTGGATATTCTTCTCGAAGATGGGATATGTACAAAATGTACTTTTGTCCGTAAATCATTGAAAATACGACTTTTGAAAAATGAAGTTCGATAAGGTTGTGCTATTTTTGTGGACTTGGTTTTTGGCGGCATTGCTCATTTTTATATATCTTTGCAACAAAAAAATATGAAAAAGTTATCCATTCTTATTACTCTATTGCTTTTCCTGTCATTTCAATCGGCTGTGGCGCAAGAATACGCACAAAAGATAGAGGTGTATCTTCAAATAGGTTTTGATGATCCTACAAGTATAGGATTTCCTTACAATAGAATGCCTTCTAAGAGTATTGAGGTGACAATATTCGGCACAAGTCTGAATTTGGACAAACACCTTTCTCCTAGTCTGTTTACCATTATTGATGATAGAAGTGGCGAAATATTGTATTCCCAATATGTAGTTGCGGGTACTCAAACCATCAATATTCCTCAACTTCCAGGTGGCATCTATATCCTTAAATTTAAAAAAGAAGACAGTTATTATTGGGGAATTCTCAATGTATGAAGCAACTTCTGTTAAGTTGAATGAAATATGGTATTTTTTCTTTATCATATAATTCTCTCTTCTCAGTATTGTAATATTAATCATTTCATCAGCATCCCCTTCATAAGTCATGAGAAAAATACTCTGTCTCTTTGCTATCGTAAGCATTGTATCTTGTTCTCTTTCCAATAAGCCGCAAGGTTTGGCAAGGGCCGAATCTCTCGTCGACACGTTGCCTGACTCTGCTATGCGAGTGCTTACTGGCATCCATGCTGAAGTACAAGATTATAGCGAACGCTACAGGATGGAATATTTGTTGCTGTATGCCGAGGCGATGAACAAATTGTTTATTCCCATGGACACGGTTAAGTTCATGCCTAAAGTCTTGAGCTATTATGAAAAGCATGGCTCTCAAAAGGATTTGTGCAGGGCTTACTATATGATGGGATCCGTCTATCGAGATAAAGGCGACAGCCCCATGGCCTTGAAGAATTTTCTTGACGCAACGTCTTGTGTGGATACAACAGGGGGGCAACAAGCCAACTTTGTTTTATTGTCAAGAGTTTATGGTCAGATAGGTATGTTGTTCTACAAACAAAGATTACCTAAAAGAGCGGTAGCGGCATGGGAAGCCAGCGGCGATTTCGCTATGCATGCAGGCGATACCCTCACGGCCATACAATCAATAGAATTTAGAGGGTATGCCTATGCTCTCTTGGGAAATAAAGACTCTTCATTGTGCATGGCTGAGAAGGCCTATTACGAATATAAGAAAATTGATAAAGAAAACTATGCTTCTGCTTCGCTCAGCACCATGATATATCATTATACAAACAAGGGTGAGTTGAAAAAAGCAAAAGAGTTAATTCATGAATTCATCGAAAAGACTGGGTTGATGAATGAACAAGGAGAGATAGAGTCTGGTCACGAAATGTTTTATCACCTTGTGGGCAAGTACTATGAGAAGGATCACAAGCCAGACTCAGCCGCCTATTATTATAGAAAGCTCATAGCGCAGGCGAAAAACCTTAATAGCCTGGAAAATGGCTATAGGGGCTTGCTCAATGTATATTCAACAAAGGGTGTTGCCGACTCTGTGACCAAATATGCCAACCTGTTCGCTGACGCCAATGACTCTTCAAGTCTTTTGATTTCGGCAGAAGACGTCAATCGTGCGCAGGCCCTCTATGATTATTCCGAATATCAAAAAATTGCTAACGAGAAGTCTCAGGCCAATAGCCGTTTGCTCCTTATTCTAGTGTGTGTGGTGACTTTGGTTATCATCATTTCTTTAGTCCTATACATCGTTATTAAACAGCAATCGGCAAAGAGGCAAAAGAAACTTCAGGCTTTGAACGACAAGTATACAGATACCGTGAAACTATACGGACAGGCATTGCAAGATATGAAGATGATGGAGCAAGGCTTTGAGGATGCCAAAAAGGCGAAGACGGAGGAGATTAGAAAGCTTCAGCAAGCATTATCTACTTATTCGGAATATTCTAATGTGGAAGATTGGAATGCCGAGCAAAGTTTGATGACCAATCCCGTAGTTATCCGGCTCCATGAACATGCAAAGATGGGTAATACAGCCACAGCGAGTGAATGGTCAGACCTCATACACTTGATGAGTGAATTGTCTCCAAAGTTTTATCGTTACATTAAGGATGATAAGTTTGGCTTATCTGACAGGGAGGTCTTTGTATGCATATTGACACGGTTGCGTTTTCTCCCATTTGAGATTGGCTGCTTACTCGGTTTGAAAAAACAGAGTGTCTCTAATCTACGCTCCAGCCTAAATGAGAAAATATTCAGGACCTCTGGCACCAAGACATTCAATTCCAATATTTACCAAATCTAATGCAATTTTACCCGCCAATCTCCTGGATGTTGTTTAGTTGACAATCGAAGTTGGTAACTACGCAATTTGTACATTATGTACTTTGTGTGTTAATAGGTCTATCATCAGACATTTGTAAGTTCTTAACCATGGACTCGTGTACTTTATGTACTCGAATGATTTGGAAGTTATAAATTCTTTACATACATTTGCAAGTGATAAAATTTAATAACTATTTTTAATTTGTCTATTTATGAAAGAAAAAATGAAAGACATCTTCGAGGTACTCTCGAAGGAACACATGATAGATGGGAACAGACAACAGCATAACAAGATTAAGCACACAAGAGATCGTAGTATCGACACTTATTCATTGACATTCAAAAATGTTCTGATGATTCAGTCTATGGTGCCAGACTCTCTTATTTTCCTTCGCATCAATTTTGATGGAG
>ONYS01000159.1 GCA_900322095.1 uncultured Prevotella sp. | reverse complement strand
CCGAAAAGCCGGGCAGGGTTATCTGCGTATCAACATAGCCACTCCACGGGCCACCCTCATGGAAGGCTTGAAGCGTATGGGCCGGCTGTTGAGTCAGTATCTTGTGGAAGAGGGAGAATTTGGCTGTAAAGCCTGAATTTTAAAAAGTGGGGATAGAAGTTAGTATTTTTGAGATATTACCATTCTTCGGTTATCTAACTTCTATCCCCTTATTCTATTGCCTAAGAAATCTATTGCTTCGTGGTGTACATGTGTACTTGTTTATCGGTGATGATCGAGCCATCGCCATTTTTACTGGGCTTACGGTGTACCTTGTAGAGGTCCAAGTGTTTCCTCCAGTTGGCAGCATCTTTGTCGCGTGGGGCCATCACCTGCAGGGTATCCGGTTCACCACCATTGGCCGTGAGCACCACATACCATCTGCCGGATTTCCACGAACCTGTCTGTGTCCAAGATTTGTCTCCATTGGTCAACTGATACATGCCTCCTTTTTGCAGATAGAGTGTCCCACCATTGAATTTGTCGTTGAGGACAAAATATTTCATTTGGAAGAAGCCAACGACAGAATCAATTTTCCATGTTCCGGTTGCTATTTCGTCGTTGAAATCGTAAGCATCAGGATCAGGATCGTCCGTGTTGCATGAAATGAGTACCGAAACCAACATCACTGCTGGAAGCATCAGCAGGAAAAAGAATTTGTTTTTTTTCATATCTCTCTAATTTATTATAATAATGAATTATTTCGCCCAATATTGCCTGAGCGAGCGAAATACTTGATGAAAAAGTAGGAATTTCTGTACTTACGTCAAAATTTCTATGTCTTGATTTTCTTCCCATGCTTATCAGACAAGAGATTTCAAAGCATTTTCTTTATTATGTCCTTGGCCAATGAGGATCACCAGACGAAGTATCAACTCGATAATATGGAGGATAGTTGCCGTCTAACGTACGTCGGACGATTGTCTAACGTTCGTCGGACGATTGTCTAACGTTCGTCGGACGATCGTCCAACGTACGTCGGACGACATCAGCCTTCGCATAATAGAATATATTGAGTAGGTAATCACAGAATCGCACCCGCAGAATTGAATGATATTTGTCGGATTCTGACGTTCACAAGGCAAGTCACAGACGGCCACAGGGGCAGCACCCTGCAGTGAGTCCGTAGTTCAAAATACATCTGGAGCGAAGAAATTCGAAAAAAATATGTAATTTGTTTGGAACATAACATTAATTTCCTTAAATTTGCGCAAAAACCTAAAAATTACTTCCTTACAACACATAACTCACCAATACGGAGGATGATGAGTGGACTTGTAGAGCAATTAAGCAGAGAGCATATTCTTGATGCCGATGGCTTCAAGAGTTTATTGTCGTGCAACGACGAAGCCGTCATCAACAATCTACACGAGAGAGCCCGTAAGGTTGCGGATGAGGTCTTTGGCAGAAAGGTTTTTCTTCGCGGACTGGTGGAAATCAGCAATCATTGCAAGAACAACTGTCTCTACTGCGGATTGCGGCGCGACAACAGAGAGATTGCCCGATATCGTCTCTCGACCGAAGAAATCGTAGCATGCTGCCATAGAGCCTACAAGTTGGGATTCAGAACTTTCGTGTTGCAAGGTGGGGAAGACCCTGTAGAAAATGATGATTGGGTGGTGAAAACCGTTGGAGAATTGCGCTCGCTGTTCCCTGACTGCGTCATCACTCTTTCGTTGGGCGAGAAAAGTAGGGAAAGCTACCGGAGGTTCAAAGAAGCCTGTGCCGACCGCTATCTGCTGCGCCACGAGACCCACAATGCCGCCCACTATCAGCAGCTTCATCCACGGGAGATGTCGCTCGGCCATCGGTTGCAATGCCTGGAGTGGCTGCACGACCTCGGATATCAGACAGGCTGCGGAATGATGGTGGGAAGTCCGGGACAGACGTTGGACCATCTGGTGGAAGACCTGCAGTACATCCATGACTCACGACCGGCCATGGTGGGCATGGGACCATTCATTCCTCACCACGCCACCCCTTTCGCCCAAGAATCGGCAGGCAGCGTGGCGTTGACCCTCCGACTGATTTCGATAGTCCGACTGATGTTGCCCGGGGTGCTCCTGCCCGCCACTACGGCCTTGGGATCAATGATGCAAGGAGGAAGACTGGCAGGACTGAAAGCCGGAGCCAACGTGCTGATGCCCAATATCTCGCCTCCCCAGGCCCGGACAGCCTACGAACTCTATGAACATAAGAATCCTGGTTCCATCGATTCTCTGGAAGACTGGAAACGACTGGAAAACAATCTGAACCGTGCTGGCTTTGAAATAGCCGTCGGAAGGGGAGACAGTCGAGTTAATTCATAATTCACAATTCATAATTCATAATTTTTTCGGAAATCAAAAATACATCTTTCGGAAATCATAAGTATTGAACCATCCAACATACATCTTTGACAATGCATGATTCATCATTAGCATGATTCATGACTCGCAAAGCAAGATGCAATATACCCTCTAAGCAGAGGCATGGAATATTTTCCTCGCTGTCTGATCCAACTCATTATAGAAGAACTAAAAACTTAAGTATATATGTATAAAATCGATTCGCCCCACGCCACCGAATTCATTGATGACGCCGAAATTAGGGATACGCTGGAATATGCGGAGGCCAACAAAAACAATATCCAACTCATTCATTCGCTCATTACAAAAGCCGCCCAGTGTAAGGGTCTCACCCATCGTGAGGCCGCCGTACTGCTGTTCTGCCACGACGCTGAATGCAGAGAGCGCATTCACAATCTGGCCCGGGAGGTGAAAAATCGCTTCTATGGCAACCGTGTCGTGCTCTTTGCCCCTCTCTACCTCTCCAATTATTGCGTCAACGGCTGTGTATACTGCCCTTATCATGCCAAGAATCGTCAGTTGCCCCGCAAGAAACTCACTCAGGAGGAAGTGCGCCACGAGACCCTAGCCCTGCAGGACCTGGGCCACAAGCGGCTGGCCTTGGAGTCGGGTGAGCATCCCATTGAGACGCCGATTGAATATATCCTCGACTGCATCAACACCGTTTACACTACCCACCACAAGCATGGCGCCATTCGTCGAGTGAACGTGAACATTGCCGCCACGACGGTGGAAAACTACAAGAAACTGAAGGAGGCCGGCATTGGTACCTACATTTTGTTTCAGGAAACTTACAACAAGGAGAACTATGAGCGCCTGCACCCGACGGGGCCCAAGAGCGACTACGCCTGGCATACCGAGGCCATGGACCGCGCACAGACAGCTGGCATCGACGATGTGGGCTGTGGCGTACTCTTCGGTCTGTCGCCCTACGCCTACGACTTCGTGGGAATGCTGATGCACGCCGAACATCTCGAGGCCTGTTTCGGCGTGGGACCACACACCATCAGTGTGCCGCGCATCCGTCCCGCCGACGATATCGACCCAAGCACCTTCCCCAATGCCGTTGCCGACGAGGACTTCCTTCACATCATCGCGTGCATCAGATTGGCCGTGCCCTACACCGGAATGATCATCTCCACACGAGAGTCGCCCGAGGTGCGCGGCCAGGCCCTGCATCTGGGCATCTCGCAGATCAGTGGCGGGTCGCGTACTTCCGTAGGCGGGTATGCCGAAACGGACAAGGACACAGCACAGTTTGAGACCAACGACACGCGTTCGCTCGACGAAGTTATCGCCTGGCTCATCGACATGGGTTATATCCCCAGCTTCTGCACGGCCTGCTATCGCGAGGGTCGCACGGGTGACCGCTTCATGAGCATCTGCAAGTCGGGCGCGATTCACAACTGCTGTACGCCCAATGCCATCATGACTCTCAAGGAGTATCTGGTTGACTATGCCTCGCCCGAGACGCGCCAGAAAGGTGAGGCCCTGATAGAGCAGTCGCTCAACCTCATCAACAATGTCAAAATCCGCCATCTCACCGAGCAGCACCTGATGGAAATCGAGAGTGGCGAGCGCGACTTCAGATTCTAAGCCATGAGCCTCAACGACACACCCTCAGCTTCCCGACTGCACATCACGCTCGTGGGAAAGCGCAACAGCGGCAAATCGTCGCTGCTCAATGCCCTCGTGGGCCAACAGACCGCCATCGTCTCGGCCCATCCGGGCACGACCACCGATCCCGTGAGCAAGGCTTTGGAGATTCACGGCCTGGGTCCATGCGTCATCACCGACACGGCGGGCGTTGACGACGAAGGAGCTGTGGGGCAACTGCGGGTGGAGAAGACCTTTCAGGCGCTGCGCCGGTCCGACGTGGTGATACTCGTCGTGAACCATGCCGACACCTTATTTATAAAGGAGTGGCAACAGCGCCTGAAAGGCAAGCCGATCGTAGTAGCACTCAACAAGAGCGACCTGATGAGCGATGCCGTCCAGCAAGCCAAGGCCGTCTCTGCCGCAACGGCGTTGCCTGTGGTCTGTACGAGTGCCATCATCGGTAGCGGCATCGACCAGTTGCGCGATCTGCTCATCCGACTGTCGCCCAAATCCCAAGAGCCTTCCATCACCCAAGGCTGGGCCGAAGACGGCGACCTGGTGGTGCTCGTCATGCCGCAAGACCGTGAGGCCCCGCGGGGGCGCCTCATTCTGCCCCAGCAGCAGACCATCCGTGAGCTCTTGGAGAGGCATTGCTCCGTCGTTGCCTGTCAGCCCGAGCAGCTCCCCGCCACGCTGAGTCTGCTGACCAAAGCTCCCGACCTCATCATCACCGACACGCAGGCCTTGCGGCGGGTGAAGACCGTGGCGCCAAAGGAGAGCCGGCTGACCACCTTCTCCATTCTCTTTGCGGCGCTCAAAGGTGACATCGACTATTTCAGGCAGAGTGCGCTGGTGATAGACGGCCTGACGGAGCAGTCGCGCGTGCTCATTGCCGAAGCCTGCTCGCATGCCCCTGTGGGCGAGGACATCGGTCGCGTGAAGTTGCCGCGATTGTTGCGAAAGACAGTCGGGGAGAAACTGAAGGTGGAGATTGTGGCGGGAAGTGATTTCCCCGACGACCTCAGCCCCTACGACCTCGTCATCCATTGCGGCGCCTGTATGTTCAACCGCGCCCAGATGATGTCGAGAGTGAATCAAGCCAAGAGCCAGCATGTGCCGATGACCAACTATGGAGTCGCCGTGGCGCATATCTTGGAAACCGCAGACCTTGCATGTAGCGGTGACAAAGGTTGAAACCAGACTTTATGAATGAAGGCGAAAATCAGTAGTGTTATTGCCTTAACGGACCTATAAGATCCAAATCTTCAAACAATCAACAACATTTCTATGAGAATTCAATCAAGAGAAGACCTGAAAGCCTTGCGCGCTGAGGTGAAGAAGCGACTCGAACTGCGCGAGACAAGTCAGGACAACACTACGGGACAATGCTGTGGAATCAGCATCGGAACGCCCCGAATGCAGATTCTCACCTGTGGCGGCACAGGCTGTCATGCCTCGGGTAGTGAGCGCATCTAT
>ONYS01000134.1 GCA_900322095.1 uncultured Prevotella sp. | reverse complement strand
GAAAATTATCTCAGATGGCCAAATCAACAGGAAGGATTATGTGCTAATCTTATATTGTCTGGTTTGAACCCACTTAAGGGACTTTTTAAAGTGGACTCACTTGATTAATAAAGACGCATCATTAATGAAAGCTCCTCTCAAGGAGGCTTTGCTTGAAAAGATGTTCCCTAAGGATGGAGAAGATGAGCCAGAGATAAGGCTTGGGAAATATAAAGGAAGTTGGGGACATCTGAAAGCCAAAGAGATATTCAGTCAATCTTCAGAAAAAGGTTATCCTAATCTGCCCGTCCTGTCTGCAACACAAGATCAAGGAATGATTCTGAGAGACAATGTTGGGATAGATATGACTTATAGTCGGGATAATGTGTCATCTTATAAGCGAGTAAAGCCTGGTCAATTCGTTATTCACCTTCGTTCTTTTCAAGGTGGATTTGCTCATTCTGCTGTTGAGGGTATAACTTCTCCAGCTTATACAGTCTTTGGATTGATCGACCAAGAGCTTCATGATGATAACTTTTGGAAAATATATTTTACTTCTAACAGATTTATCAAAAGTCTTGAACTTGTTACGTATGGAATCAGAGATGGGAGAAGTATTGATGTCAACGGATTCATGGATTCGAGTCTTGCTTTCCCATCTACTAAAGCAGAGCAAACGGCAATAGCAAGTTTCTTTGATACTCTTGATACCTATATCCATGCCAGCACAATGAAGATAGAAAAGCTGAAATGTATTCGCAAGGGTTTGTTGGAGCGCATGTTTGTCAGTAACGAAAAGGAGGATTGATTATGGCAGAATTTGACAAAGAGTTGGACTTTGAGCACGCCCTCATTAGTATCTTCATGAACAAGGGTTGGGAGCAAGAGGTGTTGCAGCGCCCAACAGAGGAAGACCTGATGAAGAATTGGGCCGATATACTCTTTCAGAACAACCGACAGATAGACCGCTTGGGCGATTATCCGTTGACCGAAGGAGAGATGCAGCAACTTGTCAACCAGATCAACGACTTGCGCACTCCCTTTGCCCTCAATGGCTTCATCAATGGCAAGACGACCCATATTAAGCGCGACAACCCGGATGACAAGTTGCACTTAGGCAAAGAAGTAACGTTGAAACTCTACGACCGCAGCGAGATAGCTGGCGGTCAGAGTCGCTATCAGATAGCCGAGCAGCCTATATTCAAGACCAACCATCCGCTGAAGCCCGACCGCAGGGGTGACTTTATGCTGCTTATCAACGGCATGCCTGTGATACACGTAGAGTTGAAGAAGAGCGACGATGCCATTCTGCAAGCCACCAATCAGATAGAGACTTACACCCATGACGGCGTGTTCCGTCGTGGCATCTTTGCCCTTGTGCAGGTGTTCGTAGCGATGACGCCCGGCCGCATGCTCTACTTTGCCAATCCTGGCTTTGATGGGAAGTTTAACGATAAGTTTTTCTTTCATTGGGCAAACCCTGACAACGTGGAGGTCAAGGGCTGGCGCAATATTGCTGAGCAGTTCTTCTATATTCCCTTTGTTCACCAACTCATCGGCTTCTATACCGTAGCCGACAAGACCGACGGACTGCTTAAGGTGATGCGTTCCTACCAATATTGGGCAGCTCGCCAAATTTCACTTAGGGTGGCCAAGATGGCGGAAAATAAATGGAAGGACGTGGACTATCGTGGCGGCTTTGTCGCCCATGCCACAGGTTCAGGCAAGACGATGACCAGCTTTAAGTCGGCTTTGCTTATTGCTGACTCAGGTGATGCCGATAAAGTGGTATTTTTGGTTGACCGTATAGAACTCGACACGCAATCCACCAACCAGTACCGCAACTTCTCTGCCGACAAAGACCCCGAGGTGCAGGACACGGCTAATATCAACGATCTCATTGCCAAGTTGAAGAATGACGAGGATATTCTCATCGTCACCTCCATTCAGAAGATGAGCAAAATTAAGAAGGAGGGGGCCGCCAACGAGCATGACTTGGAAAAGATCAACCACAAGCGCATCGTTGTCATTATAGACGAGTGCCATCGTGACACGTTCGGCGACATGTACTTGGACATTCGTGATACCCTCAAACATGCCGTCTATTTCGGTTTCACCGGAACTCCCATTACTGAAGTAAACAAAATCAAACTACTTACGACCAAAGACCTCTTTGGTGATGAGCTCCATCGTTATAGTTTAGCTGATGCTATCAAGGACGGCAATGTTGTGGGCTTCGACCCCTATCTTGTTTCATTTGGTGATGCTAAAATTCGCAAAGAAGTGGCGCTGCATCAAGCAAAAGCTCGGACAGAAGCTGAGGCATTTAACAATGAAGCGAAGAAAAAAGTATATCTTCACTATATGAATGATGTACCCATGGCAGGAACATGCGATACTGCTGGCAATTATCATAAGGGAATAGAAGACTTTATACCCAATTCTCAATATGATAATGATGATTATCGACACAAGGTGGTAAACGATATCAAGCAGAATTGGGTACGCCTGAGTATGAATTCAAAGTATCATGCCTTGTTGACCACAAGCAGCATTCCTGAGGCTATAGAATATTACCGTTTGCTGAAAGCTGAATGGCCTGAATTGAAAGTGACTTGCCTCTTCGATGAGCACGATGACAATACGGGTGGCGGTGCATGGAAGACCGATGCCATAGCAGAGATGCTGGAGGACTATGCTGATAGGTTCAATATGAAAGCCTTCAAAGTCAGCCAGTATGACAAGTTTAAGAAAGATGTTTCCGCACGTCTTGCCCATAAGGATGCTTACCAAGACCCTGAGCCCAAAGAGCAACTGGACCTGCTTATCGTGGTGAACCAAATGCTGACGGGCTACGACTCGAAATGGCTCAATACGCTCTATATGGATAAGATGCTGGAATATGAACATCTCATTCAGGCTTGTTCACGTACCAATCGCCTGGCTGACCCTGATAAGCAGAACGGCATCATACGTTTCTATCGACGGGTGCATACCATGGAACGTAATCTAAAGAATGCGGTAAAACTATATGCTGGCGAAAAGGAATTGGCAGTATTCGTCAACAAGCTGCCGGAGAATATACGACTTATCAATAGTCATTTTGCATCCATCTGCCACATATTCAAATTGGCAAATATTGAGAACTTCAGTTCTTTGCCTGAAGACAAATCCGAAAGAAAGGTCTTTGCCAAGGAGTTCAGTCAATTGAATAAGTTGGTCCAAGCGGCTTTGTTGCAAGATTTTAAATGGGAGAATCCAACAGTCGTTGATGGCATTCCTTGTCCAGTTGATTTGGATGAGATGACCTATAACGTACTTTTGGAAAGATACAAGGAACTGTTTCAAGGCTCAGGTGGTGGCGGAACAGGTAGTGATGATATTCCTTATGACATTGATACCAATCTCACTGAGCTTTCTTCAGAAAAGATCAACTCTGAATATATGAACACACGCTTTGTGAAGTACGTTCGCATGCTCCAATGCGATAATCCAACGGAAGAAGTCCAAGCCGCACTCGACCAGCTTCATACCTCTTTTGCCCTACTATCTAAAGATGATCAGAAGATAGCAGAAATCGTTTTGGGCGATTTCCAAAATGGTAAGTTGAAAATTGAAGAAGGCAAGTCCCTACGTGACTATATTACAGCTTATAACAAGAGGATTAAGGACGACCAAATCCATCGATTCGCACAAGCTTTTGGCTTGGAGGAGGCAAAACTTAAGGAGCTGATGAACCTCGTTTCCTCAGGTGAGGACATTAATGAATTTGGGCGCTTGACGAAGTTAGAAGAAACCATGGATATCGATAAGGCTCAACATTTTGTGGAAATGATGAAGCACAAGTCGGTAACCAAAAGAATAGCCAGACGAGAAAGTAACGACATAATCAAAAAGTTTATTCTTGATGGTGGCTTTGATGTTTCTACTTTAATAGAGGAATGGCCTAAGATCGCTAATCTCGCAGATGATCCACAAGTCCAAAACTTTGTGGATATGCAACTAGAAAGCTTGGAGGGCACAACACTTGAAAAGTTGTGGACTGCCACCATTCATGAGTTTAGCGCCAAATATGCAGGTACTTCTAATCGAGAATGGTACACTATGTTGCGAAACTATATGATGAAGCGTGCTAATAAATCTTCTCTTGATGATGATGAAACAATAAGGCTTGATATGGCAGCTGAACCATAAGTTATCAATGCGTTGTTCAAGTTAATTTATGAATGGATTTTAAGTCCCGAATGTGGATGCCCAGATGTCGTTGTCTATGATGACGGCACATGTGAGTGCCAAGGCTGTGGATTTGTGGGGAGTATAGATATGTTCAGGAACTAAGAAGTATATTGTGTAAACTATTGTTGTGGCTTGTCGTTCAGCAATGTAACCGTATCGCTGAATTCCTTGATTACCTCCTTCAGCCGAGGATGGTCTTGACGGATGATAATCGACGCATAGTTTAGTATTCCATTTTCGTCAGGGATCGAAGCAGTCAGGAACATAATTTTCCACTCCTTCTTGTAGTGGTTGAACCAATACTCAAAGAGACGGTTGCGCATGGACTGCTTACCGTCTCCAGTCTCGCAGATGTAGAGCATGACCTCTTGGTTTTCCACAAAGAAGTTCTCAATAATAGCAATAATCGTCTCACGGACTTTCGGGTCGCGAGGCGATTTCTTGTTATTGAAATTGATTATTGAGAACTGGTAGGTCTCAGTCACTGGCATAGTAGTATCGTCCTTGTCAAAACCGGCGATATACTGAACACCATAATCAGTGAAAAAGGCAACATGCTTATCATCTGCAATCTTGGTGACTTTGTATGGTGCCTTCTCCTGTATTGCGTCGACATTGAGTATCATAGGGCTTCTATATAGGTTGGCTTGACTCCCGTTCTTTTTTCATACTCGTCTATTCCAATCTTGGTCAACCTTTCAAGTGTATTCTTCTTATTCTGCTTGACTTCCTTCAGCCATTGCAGAGCTTGTTCTTTTGTCATTTCCATATATCTGATTATTTTGTTTTATATATTGCAAAAATAGGCTTTTTCTTTGAACTATCCAACTTTATTCGTAGTTTTTTATCATTATCGCTTCTATTTGCTTTAGAAAGGATGTTATCAACCTCTGTTTATAGGTATAGCGTAAAAACGGAGCCATAGTTACCTTCTCCATCATAGTCGGCGGATAGTGGCATATGCGAGCAGAAGGACGAGATAGTATCGTCGGGAAGATGTTCGCTTAGCTCCAAGTGGAAGGAGAAGGAAGCTCGGTCATAGTGCAAGTCCCAAAGGGAATAGCCAAGGGAGTTGACCGCTGACGTTATCTCGTCCTGTATTTGCCAAATATCCTCGTATTGCATAGTCCGCTATTTTGTTGTTGGGCCATCCTCGGCCGCCATATCCATCTGTGTTTCTTCGTCTTGCCGTGTATAGCTCAGCGGAACGGTCTTGCCCTGCAACCGCTCTTTGAGCCGGGTGTTGCGCTCAGTGACGGTGACGTGGCTGACGGCATACCAGAGGGCACGACGCTGGCCGATGACGATACAGACTTTCTTGGCACGGGTGACGGCAGTGTAGATAAGATTGCGCTGGAGCATGACGTAGTTGGTGAAGTGGATGGGGATGACGACGATAGGATATTCGCTGCCCTGACTCTTGTGGATGGTCGTGGCGTAGGCAAGGCTGAGCTCGTCAAGCTCTGTCGATTCGTATTCCACCTCCTTACCGTCAAACCTGACGGTGAGTGTTCGGTCCTCCATATTAACAGTAGTGATGAGACCGATGTCACCGTTAAACACCTCCTTGGTATAGTCGTTCTTGAGCTGCAGCACGCGGTCGCCCTTGCGGAAGGTGAAGCCGGCACGTGTGAGACCGTTGCCCGTGGGATTGACGCGCTGCTGGATGGAGATGTTCAGGTTGTTGGCTCCGATGACGCTGCGTTGCATGGGCGTGAGCAACTGGATGCTGCTCCGCGGTATGTTGTAAGCCTTGGGCAGGCGCTGGCTGACCAAATCGACGATGGTAGAGGCAATCTTTTCCGGCTCATCGCACTCCATGAAGAAGAAATCGGACTGCTTGCCGTTGCGGATGTCGGGCATGCGCCCGGCATTGATGGCATGTGCGTTCATGATGATGCGACTGGTCTGCGCCTGACGGAAGATACGGGTGAGACGCACCACGGGAACGACACCCGAGTCGATGATGTCGCGAAGCACGTTGCCAGCCCCGACACTCGGCAGCTGGTCCACGTCGCCAACGAGCAGCAAACGCATGTCAGCAGGAACGGCTTTCAAGAGGGAGTTCATCAACACGATGTCTATCATTGAACATTCGTCGATGATGAGTGCGTCGCCCTCCAACAGGTTCTCGTCGTTGCGCTTGTAACCCTCGGCTGGATTGAACTCCAACAGACGGTGGATGGTCTTGGCCTCCATGCCAGTGGCTTCGGTCATGCGCTTGGCGGCACGGCCGGTGGGTGCGGCAAGGAGGATGTGCATTCCCATCTCTTTGAAAGCGGCGATGATGCCGTCCTCGGTGGTTGTCTTACCAGTGCCGGGACCGCCCGTAAGCACCATGACCTTGTTGTGGACGGCGGTGCGGATGGCCTCGGCTTGCAAGTCATCGTAGGTGATGCCGGTCTTCTTGCTGATGGCGGTGATGTCGGGCTCTTTCTCGAACATCTTCTGCTGTCGGGTGGAGAGCAGTGTCTTTAGTTTGTTGGCGGTACCCACCTCACTGAAATAGAACGGTGGCAGGTAGATGGCCTCGTCCTCTGTCTTCAGATCCTCGGCGGCAATCATCTGGTCAAGGGCGGACTCGATGGAGGCCTTATCGGCTTCCAAGAGCTTTACTCCGGCTTATAGACATGGCCTTCGTTGGCCAGTTGGTTGAGGGTGTAGAGAATACCGCTGCGGCAACGTCGCTCATCGTTCTTGCCGTAGCCCATCTTCGCGGCGATAGCGTCGGCGGTCTTGAAGCCGATGCCCCAGATGTCATCGGCAAGACGGTAGGGATTGGACTTCACCTTCTCGATGCTCTCCTTGCCGTAGGCCTTGTAGATCTTTGCGGCGTAGGCGGTGCTGACTCCGTTGCCCTGAAGGAACACCATCACGTCCTTGATGTCGAGCTGCTTCATCCACGAGTCGTGAATCTTCTTGATGCGCTTGGGACCGATACCGTCCACCTCGCCAAGACGCTGACTGTCCTTCTCGATGATGTCGAAAGTATCCATGCCGAACCTGGCAACGATGAGCTTGGAGAACTTTGGACCGATGCCCTTGACGAGTCCGCTACCAAGGTATTTTTCCAGTCCGAAGAGCGTGGCGGGCATGGCTTCCTCATAGCTCTCGACGGCGAACTGACTGCCGTATTGCCTATTGACCTTCCACTGGCCGTCGGCGACGAGTACCGTGCCCACGGTCACGTCGAGCATGTTGCCTACAAGGGTGACGAGGTCGTCATACCCCTTCACCCGTGCCTTCAGTATCGAATAGCCGTTCTCGCCATTCTGATACGTAATCCGCTCTATGACCGCACGCAGCTTCATAACTACAAAAGTACAACAATTTATCGGCTTTTCTAAGAACCGATTATACTTTCTTGCGATTTGCTTTGCAAAATCTTCTTGTTACAATCAAGTGTAAAATATAGTTAAACTCCAACATAAGTGAGCGATATTAAAATATTATTCGTAACTTTGCGAACAACATGAAGAAGATATTGATTCTCTGTACGGGCAACAGTTGCCGGAGTAAGATGGCGCAAGCCTGTCTGCAACATATGGATGCAGGGCTCTGTGTGAGGTCAGCCGGCACTCATCCTGCCCACCATACACATCCTCTCGCTATTCAAGCGATGAAGGAGGTTGGTATGCCCATCATCGATCTGCAACCGCATGATGTCAAGGACTATGTCAACGAGGAATGGGATGTCGTCATTACCGTATGCGATCATGCCCGAGAGTCGTGCCCCGTCTTCACGGGAACAGTGAAGCAACGATTGCACATCAGCTTTCCGGACCCCTCCTTATCAAAGGGAACTATGAAAGAGCAACTTGCTGTGTTCCGCGAGACAAGAGACCGTATCATACAGTCGTTCAATGATTTTTATCACCAATATATACAACAGGACGCCCATGGACATCAAAAAAGATTATAGCCTCAAGGCGGAGCAGATAGCGCGCTTCGCCAAAGCCCTCGCCCATCCGGCGAGGATACAGATATTGCAGTTCTTGGCCCGGCAGCAGGAATGCTACTTCGGTGACATCCACGAAGAGCTGCCCATCGCCAAGGCCACCGTGAGCCAGCATCTCAAGGAACTCAAGGAGGCGGGACTCATCCAAGGCACCATCGAGGCACCCAAGGTGAGGTACTGCATCAACCGCGACAACTGGCAGTATGCACGCGAGCTGTTCTCCGATTTCTTCTCCAAGGAAATCAAGGGTGGCAGCTGCGGTTGCGACACGAAGTAGATGGCACAAGGCGGGCTGACTGTCCGCCTTATATAATAAGATATATATTCGTAGTTTTACAAATAACTAACATGATGAAGTTCTTCAAGATTTATCTGTTCATGACTTTGATGCTGTTGGCCATATCTCCATTGCGGATGTCCTCAGCCCCTCGGAAGTCACCAACAACCTATGTAGAGGTTCTTTATTTTCATGGCAAGGTGCGGTGTCAGACCTGCAACGACATCGAGGCTTCAGCAAGCAAGGTGGTGAGGGCTTCGTTTGCCAAGGAGTTGAAGTCACGACAAGTCGTCTATCGCGTGGTCGACATCTCCCAGTCTAAAAACAAGGCTTTGGCAAGAAGATACCAAGTAAGCTGGTCGTCGTTGATACTTGTAAGGCATCATGCCGGAAAGGAGAAGGTGGTCAACCTGACCAACTATTCCTTCAGCCATATAGCCGACAAGCAGGCGTTTCAAAAAGAGTTGGAGCGGCAGATACGCATGTTGCTGAAATAAGACGATTATGGAATGGTTGCAAGAATTGCTTAACAACAGCACGACACCCGCCTTGACTGCCCTCATCTTAGGACTGCTCACCGCCATGTCGCCTTGTCCGTTGGCAACAAACATCGCGGCGATAGGCTACATCAGTAAGGATGTGGAGGATGGCGGGCGCATCCTTCGCAATGGCATTTCCTATACGTTGGGGCGCATGGTGGCCTATTCGGTATTGGGCATCGCCCTCATCCTGCTGATACGAAAAGGAGCCAGCGCATTCGGCATACAAGAAGTCCTTGCGCAGTGGGGAACCTACCTGCTCGGTCCCATGTTGATGGCCATAGGCATCTACATGCTGATAGCCAAGTATGTCAGCTTTCCCCAATTGGGTTACCATGGTTGGGGAGGAAAACGTTTCAGAGGATGGGCGGGGGCTTTTGTGTTGGGCGTGCTCTTTGCCATGGCGTTTTGCCCCACGAGTGCCGTGTTCTATTTTGGCATGCTGATTCCCATGTCGGCCTACGCCCACGCCGGGTGGTTGCTTCCTATCGTCTTTGCCTTGGCCACAGCCACTCCCGTGGTGCTTGTGGCATGGGTGCTCGCGTTTAGTGTGGGAAAGATAGGCGATGTGTATCATAAGATAAAGGTTGTACAAAAATGGATGTCAATCATTGTCGCCGTTGTCTTTCTGCTGTTAGGGACACTTGTATGTATCAGAACTTATATTCTTTAAATAGAAAAAATATGGATATCAAAATTTTAGGCTCGGGTTGCTCCCGTTGCAAGAAGACTTATGAGACTGTGAAACGTGTAGTTGAAGAGGACCAAGTGGAGGGCACAGTGGAATATGTTACCGACATCGCAAAGATACTGGACTACGACATCATGTCCATGCCCGCTATCGTCATCGATGGCAAGGTGGTGTTGAACGGTCAAGTGCCAACTGCTGACAAAGTGCGTGAGTTGCTTGAAGGTGAGAAGAAGAAATAAGATTTGCTCATGAAGAAAGCAACCTACTTTGCATTACTCCTTTGTCTGTTCGCCCTCTTGCCAGTCTGTGCACGAAATAAGAAAGCAACGAATATGAAAGTCAGTAATGTCAACATTGAAGACAGCATCAGACTGCTATTCGACTATACGCTGAATGGTAAAGCATATGACTATACGTTCTTGGAGTTTGGCTCACATTATTGTGTGCCCTGCAGAAGGATGGAAAGCGTGGTTGACTCTGTAAGAGCCACCTGTCCCAAGGTAAACATCCGCTTTGTCGATGCCACGAATGAGGCAAATGCCTGTTGGCTTGACTATTTTCACATTGACATCATTCCCCAACAGATTGTCATGGACCGACAAGGCAAGGCCATTTTTCTCCACAAAGGATATTTACCTTATAATGAATTAGTTAAACATTTTAAATAATGATTGTCATGAAAGAAATAGAGATTTTCGACCCGGCTATGTGCTGCTCCACTGGCGTTTGCGGCCCCAGCGTTGACAAGAACCTGCTGCGCATCGCCACGCTCATCGATGCATTGAAGAATATGGGCATCGAGGTGAAGCGCCATAACCTGAGCAGTGAGCCCCAAGCCTTTATCCACAACGAGAAAGTGAAGCTACTGCTTCAAAAGAAGGGTGCTGACGTGCTGCCCGTCACCCTCGTCGACGGTGAGATTGCCGTGATCGGTGAATACCCAACGACAGCACAGATGAGCGAATGGACGGGCAAGGACCTTACCTTCGTCCCCGTCAATCAGAAATCTTGCTGCTGTGGAGAGGATAAATCCGAGCAAAAATCTTGCTGCTGTGGAGACAGCGAACACGAGCAGGGCGCTTGTTGCTGTGGAGAGAAAGACGCTGAGCAGGGCGCTTGTTGCTGCGGAGAGAAAGACTCGAAGAAGAATGGAGGATGCTGCTGTTGCTAAATTGAAAGTGCATATGAAACTCTATGATATCAACGAGGTGAAGCAACAGAAATATCTGTTCTTCACCGGTAAGGGCGGCGTGGGCAAGACCAGTCTGGCCTGCGCCACAGCCATCGCCATGGCAGACGGTGGCGAGAAGGTGCTGCTTATCAGCACTGATCCGGCTTCGAACCTTCAAGATGTCTTCCATCAGGACATCTCGCAGCATGGCACCAGCATCGCAGAAGTGCCGGGACTGACCGTGGTCAACCTCGACCCCGTGAAGGCAGCCGACGAATACCGTGAGTCGGTTGTCGCCCCTTATCGTGGCATACTGCCTGACTCGGCCATCACCAACATGGAGGAACAGCTGTCGGGCTCCTGCACTGTGGAGATAGCCGCCTTCAACCAGTTCTCCGACTTCCTCACCAATGAGGCCGACGCCCGGAAGTACGACCATATCATCTTCGACACCGCACCCACCGGTCACACGCTGCGTATGCTCCAGTTGCCAACGGCTTGGACATCTTTCATCAAAACGAGCAAGCACGGAGCCTCGTGTCTTGGTCAGCTCTCGGGATTGGAGTCGCGCAAGGAGGTCTACCGCCAGGCTGTGGACAACCTTGCCGACGGCAACAAGACCAAATTGATTCTCGTTAGCCGACCGCAGGAGGCGGCACTCAAGGAGGCGGCCCGCTCGGCACGCGAATTGGGACAACTCGGCATTAACAACCAAATGCTGGTGCTCAATGGCATCATGGACTCAACCGGAAACGATGATTCCCTGGCCAAGGCGATGTTCTCAACGCAGCAGCAAGCCTTGAAGACGATGCCCGAGACGCTCGCTACGATGGAGACCTTGTATGTGCCATTGCGCTCATACGACATGGACTCAGTGGACAACATCCGCAAGATGCTCCGTGCTGACATTGCTAGTGCCGTATCGTCGTCGGAAAGTATCGGTGATTACCATAACCTCGACGACCTCATCCGCACTATCCACGACACGGGCAAGCGCGTGGTGTTTACCATGGGCAAAGGAGGTGTTGGCAAGACCACGATTGCCATGCAGATAGCCTTGGGCCTGAAACAGTTGGGCGACGACGTGCTGCTCACTACCACTGATCCGGCCAATCATCTCAACGCCCATTTAGCTGAGCATGCCGGCATAGAGATGGCTGTTATCGACGAGCAAAAAGTATTGGAGGCATACAAGGATGAGGTCAGAGCAAAGGCTCGCGAAGCCGGTGTGACCGACTTCTCTTACATTGAGGAAGACTTGCGCAGTCCCTGCACCCAGGAGATAGCCGTCTTCCGCCGTTTTGCCGAGATCGTGATGCAGGCCGACAACAAGACGGTAGTCATCGACACGGCACCCACAGGTCATGCGCTGCTTCTGCTCGACTCCACACAAAGCTACGACCGTCAGATTGCCCACAGCGAGGGCGATGCGCCCGTTGCCGTTCAGCGGCTGCTGCCTCGGTTGCGCGACGACAGCCAGTCGGAGTTCGTCATCGTCACCTTGCCTGAGCCTACACCCGTACTGGAAGCAAAGCGTCTGCGCGAAGACCTTGAGCGAGCCGGCATTCATCAGCGGTGGTGGGTGGTCAACCAGTGCCTCATCCTGAACCATTCCACCGGCAGCTTCTTGCGTGCAAAAGCAAATAGCGAAACAAAATGGATAGAAGAGGTCAGACGCATTACCGACGGTCATTTGGTTTTGCGCCCCTGGATCAAATAGCAACCAAAGATTAATATAATCGTTTTAGCTTATCATGGAAGAAAGAAAAATAGGATTCTTTGACAAGTACCTTACTGTGTGGGTACTCTTATGTATTGTTGTAGGCATTGCCGTGGGCAAGTTCCTTCCGGCTATTCCCCAGACCCTCTCGCGGTTCGAGTATGCTCACGTCAGCATTCCCGTGGCCATCCTCATCTGGGTGATGATCTACCCGATGATGATGAAAATAGATTTCCAAAGTGTGAAGGACGTAGCCAAGCACCCTAAAGGCTTGGTGGTGACGTGTGTGGTCAACTGGCTTGTCAAGCCGTTCACGATGTTCGCCATCGCTTGGCTCTTCCTCTTTGTGGTCTTCCGACAGTGGATTCCTGCGGGGCTTGCTCACGAATATTTGGCGGGTGCCGTGCTCTTAGGAGCCGCACCCTGTACAGCGATGGTGTTCATCTGGAGCTACCTCTCCAATGGCAATGCGGCCTATACGCTTGTGCAGGTGGCTGTCAACGACCTCATCATCCTTGTAGCCTTTGTACCAATTGTGGCCTTACTGTTAGGAGTGAGCGGCGTGCAGATTCCCTACGACACCCTTTTCCTAAGCGTCGTGCTCTTCGTGGTGCTGCCGCTTATTGCAGGTATCATCACGCGCACGACCGTCGTCAAACGCAAGGGCAAGGAGTATTTCGAACAAGTCTTCGTGCATAAGTTCGACCGCTACACCACCGCAGGACTGTTGCTCACGCTCGTCATTCTCTTCTCCTTCCAGGGCGAGACCATCCTTCGCAATCCGCTCCATATCGTGCTCATTGCCGTACCTCTCATTCTCCAGACCTATCTCATCTTTGCCATAGCCTACGGATGGGCCAAGGTCTGGCATCTGCCTTACGAGGTTGCAGCTCCCGCCGGAATGATTGGAGCCTCCAACTTCTTCGAATTGGCCGTGGCCGTAGCCATCAGCCTCTTCGGATTGCAAAGTGGCGCGGCGTTGGCTACGACCGTCGGCGTGCTCACCGAAGTGCCCATCATGCTTTCGCTGGTCAAGATAGCGAAGGCGACAAGGAGTAAATTTGCAAGATAAATGCGAAAAAAGCCGGTACCATCAGTTGATAAGCTGACGATACCGGCCAACACAAATAGGATTTTGCTTATGTTACCCAAATGGGTTGATGTAGAATCAAAATAAAAAAGGGGCTGCCTTTTGAGCAGTCCCCATGTATCAGAGCAGAACCGAAGCCGGTTAAGCGACCTCAATCTTCTTTGTCTCTTTCTCTGCCTTTGCCGTGCGAGGAAGCGTGATGTGAAGCACACCGTCAGTAA
>ONYS01000038.1 GCA_900322095.1 uncultured Prevotella sp. | reverse complement strand
GTATGTCGGCAAGAACGATCAACTTGAGGTGGATTTTGTAACTATGAATCCTGATGGCCTTGCTTATTACCAGGTAGCCGCCACTGTCAGAGACCCTGCGACTTTGGAGCGGGAGTTGGCTTCCTTAAGAAACATTGACGACCATTATCCGAAGTATCTCCTCACATTGGATGATGACCCGGATTCCGACTATGATGGAATTCTTCGCATCAATGCGTTGAAGTGGATGATGAATGAAGAATAGAGCCTTCAAAATTGCCATCATCAAGCCATGACTCAGCCTTACCATGGGCGAGCCATGGCTTTTCTATTTGCAACGTAAAGAGAATTTCTGCAATAAGGGTTATATCAGCCTTAATCGGGGTAACAGCCAACTGAAGAGAATCTCGTAACTTTGCAGCCGGAAACAAAGATAACAACAGATGAGAAGAATAATCACTGCATTGGCATTGCTGATGACCGTTATCACTACCGGGGCACAAAACACAAATGAGATGACACAGTTGAAGATGACACAAGAGTGGGACAAGGTATTCCCCCAGAGTGAGAAGGTGGAGCACGAGAAGGTCTCCTTCCACAACCATTTCGGCTTTGAACTCGCTGCCGATGTCTATAAACCCAAGAATGCGCAATGCGGTTCTCATCGTTCACGGCGAGAAGGCTCACAGCCGCTACATGGGTGAGGACACGTTCAAGAAGCTCAAGGGCGACAACAAGCAGCTCATCATCGTTTCCGGTGCTACCCACACCGACCTCTACGATCAGATGGACAAGATTCCATTCGACCGTATCACTGAGTTCCTCAATAAGTATCTGAAATAAACGGAATGGCAGATGGCACGGATATTATTTGCTTTCCTCTTGGTCTGCCTTATGCTGCATGCCAATGCTCAGACTTCATCTATACATCAATCAATCATCAAAATGGAAAAGAAAACGATCAAGCAGGACGCGGGCCGCAAGCAGTTGGGCGACTTCGCACCGAAGTTTGCCGAACTCAACGACGACGTTCTTTTTGGACAGGTGTGGAACCGGCAGGAAGAGCTGTCGCTCCGTGACCGCAGTCTCATCACTGTGGTGGCACTCGTGAGCATGGGCATGACCGACAGCAGTCTGACTTATCACCTGCAGAACGCCAAGGTCAACGGCATCACGCGGCAGGAGATTGCCGAGGTGCTCACGCACATTGCCTTCTACGCTGGTTGGCCCAAGGCGTGGGCGGCTTTCCGCCAGGCCAAAGAGGTATGGGCAGACAAAGCCGACTCGCAGGCTGACGCCAAAGCACAGTTCCAGCGCGAGATGGTCTTCCCCATCGGTGAGCCGAATATCGCCTATGCTAAGTATTTCATCGGACAGAGCTATCTCGCACCCGTCTCTACGGAACAGATTCCCATCCACAACGTCACCTTCGAGCCCGGATGCCGCAACAACTGGCACATCCACCACGCCACGAAAGGTGGCGGACAGCTTCTCGTCTGTGTGGCTGGCCGCGGCTGGTATCAGGAGTGGGGAAAGCCTACACGACAGTTGTTGCCCGGCGACGTGGTGAACATTCCCGCCAACGTAAAGCACTGGCATGGTGCCGCACACGACAGTTGGTTTGCTCACTTAGCGATGCCCGTACCCGGCGAGAACGTCAGCAACGAATGGCTTGAGGCTGTGAACGACGAGGAATACAACAAACTAAAATAGGAACGTGTTGGTGTACTAATTGACTCTATATCTTCCACAGACTGCGGAATATTTCATTCTTTCAGTTATTCTCAGCCTGTGGATGAAACCTATTTGGAAGAGCTGCTGGGATGGCGGCAAATGAGAATTATCTGGCTTAATCTGCTAATCTTGTACAAAGAGAATCTATTAACTTTGCAATCTATTATATATGGGTCGCACCGTCAAGGAGGACTTCGGAACTATTGCCTATAGCGGCTCGTTCAAGTTTGCCTGCCACATGGTCTTCCTTGGTCTCAATGGAGGCTGTAAGGGAGTGACCGACAGCGTGCGCTTTCCAACCATTAGATAAATCAGAGACAAAATGAAAACAATGCCTTCCATCTTCCTGGGTCACGGAAGTCCGATGCTGGCCCTCGACGACAACAACATCACCCACACGCTCTCCACTTTGGGGCAGCGCATCATCCGCGACTATGGCCGTCCCAAGGCCATTCTTATGATTTCGGCTCATTGGTACAAGAACCGCAACCTTATACAGCGCACCGGGCACCCCACACAAATCTATGATATGTATGGTTTCCCCAAGGCGCTCTATGCCGTGAAATATCCCGTCAGCGGCTGTGCCGAACTGAGCGATGCCGTGCTTGCCATCAAGGAGCTTGGCGCGGTGGTTGACAACACTTGGGGCATAGACCACGGCACGTGGACACCCCTCGTCCATGTGTTTCCTGATGCTGATATCCCCGTGGTGCAACTTTCTGTCAATGGTGTTCTCACGCCGCGACAATGCTATGAGATTGGTCAGCTGTTGGCTCCTTTGCGCCGTGAGGGCTATCTCATCATGGGTAGCGGCAATGTAGTGCACAACCTTCGGCGCGTCAACTGGGAGAGCCGTCAGGGCAGTCCCGAAGCTGTAGCGTTCAACCACTACATCACTGAAGCCGTGGAGCGTCGCGACGACGCGGCCGTCATCGGTTATGCCAGTCATCCCAATGCCCGCTATGCCGTTCCCACTCCCGACCATTTCCTGCCCCTGCTCTACATCTTAGGCACCAACGACGGTCGCCGTGTCACCACGTTCAACAATCATTTGGAGCTCGATGCCATGGCCATGACCGGGTATCTGATAGAAGAATAAAGGGACTTTGCCCCTTACCCTATGAGTCCATGAAAACGGCCATGATCCGCCTCCGCCGAGGTCGGGTCATGGCCAGGTATGAAAAAGTTACGTTTGATGTTCAAGCTCGCGTCGCATCTGCTGCCCGAGCTTGTTCCAATAGGGTATATGCTTGAGCGTGGAGCGGACGGGCTGCACGTGCCAGAGCATGAGCAACAGCAGGAAGAAACAGCCCACCAGACAGGTGAGGCCAAAGAGCTGCTTGATGCCCATCATCACGCTCTGCAGCGCGTCAAACGGCAAGGCGCGTGCCAGGTTGTCGGCCACATGATAGCGCAGGAGGAAGCTGTAGGTACCCGTACAGATGGACTCCACGACGCCGTTGCGGATAAATCCCGCAATGGTCAGCCCCATGAAGAAATGCTCGAAGGGCATGAGCTCCTCCAGATAGATGGTGAGCGTGGCGAAGAAGATGGCGTAGCCAAAGGTGCGGATGAACGTGGGGAAATAGAGCCGCTCGATGTTGAGCTCCGGCGTGACATAGAAGTACATCATCACCTGATAGCACAGCATGAAGGCAAAGCCCACCGTGAGCAGCCGTGTGTAGCGCACGCGCAGCATCTTGATGACCCACATGCTGAACAGACAGCCTGTGGCCGAGCCTACCACTGCGATGAGGTTGAAGCGCGACGACGTGAGCATGCCATAGTGCAGGATGCCGCCGGTGAACACGTTCTCCAGGGCTTTCGGCGTGGAGTTCATCCACTCGCCTACAGCGAAGAACAGCAGGATAGGCACCAGGGTGCGGTAGCGGAACGCCTGCGGCAGGATGTAGGGATGGCGGATGTGGAGCATGCGCTGCACGGTGACGAACACCGTGGGGAAAAATGCAAGGGCCACACCGCACCACAGCCGCGACTCCCACCAGTTGTAGTGCTCACCGTAGGTGAAGAGCCATATCACTTCAAGCAGCGACACCGACCACAGCACGCAGCCCAGCCAGTCGATGGACAAAAAGGGCATGGGACGCATGAAGCGGAAATGGCGCGTGCAGGTATAGACGTAGAGCAGGGCCAACAAGAGCAGGGCAACGATAAACCACCGCATGGCCAGCCACGAGCCGCAATAGTAGCACAGCACCTGAGAAATCCATCCGCTGGCACTCATGTCGCCCAAGACGACGATGTAGAGCAGGGGGAAGAAGATGGTGAAGTCGCGGCGGGGTGTCATCCATAATTGTATGTTGCTGAAGACCTCGAAGGTGGCCATCAACTTGAAATAGCCACAGAGGTAGGAGATTACGCACAGTACGGGGATGCTCTCCGTCGTCATCGACAGCAGCATGCACACGATCATACCTGAGATGGAGAACAGCAACAGTGAGCGGTTGGTGAAGCGGAACTTCAACCTGAAGAGTACGGGGAACGGCATCGTCACCCCGATGACCCCGCAGAGGAAGATAAACGTGACGTCCTCGCGCATGAGACTCATGGCTCCCATCATCTGGGCTGAGTTGCCCATATAGGTCGTGTGGACCAACTGGAAGATGACGGCCAGCACGAGATAGGTCCAGGGCTGAAGAGCCTTAGGGATGAAGTCGCGCATCATGGGCATGGCGAACGGACGCCCGAGCATAGGATCTGCCATAATCAATAGTCTACCTTACATTCCACATTCAGTCCGCTGAGCAACCGGTTGACATCGGCAGCACGGTTGTCGCGGGTCAGCTCCACACGCACCGGCACACGCTGTTCCACCTTCACGAAGTTGCCGGTGGAATTGTCCACAGGCATGTTGCTGTAGGCGGCGCCGCTGGCCGCTGATATTCTGCCCACCTTGCCGTGGAAGGTCACGCCGGGGATGGCGTCGACGGTGAAAGTCACGGGAGCACCGGGACGGATGTGCTCCATCTGCGTCTCACGATAGTTGGCGATGACCCACACGCTGCCACGGTCGATGACGTTGACCATCAGCTGCCCGGGCTGCACGAGCTGTCCCACGTAGATGTCCTTGCGGCCCACATAGCCGTCGCAGGGTGCGGTGATGACGGTGTAGGAGAGGTTGAGGCGTGCCAGGTTGAGCTGTGCCTGCGCCACACTCTCTCCTGCGCGGCTCTGTCCCAGGCGCTGCACCTGCTCGCCCTTGACCACTGCCGTGGCCTGACGGGCTGCCGACGCCTGCGAAAGACGGGCCACGGCACCCTGATAGCGGCTGCGGGCCTGCTCGTACTGGGTCTTCACGTTATCGAACTGCTGCTGGGTGACGGCACCTTTCTTCAGCAGGGCGGCGAAGCGGTCATAGTCCTTGCGGGCGTTGTCCATGCCCTCACGTGCCTCCGCGATACCTGCCGAGGCCACTTTCATGCCTGCCGAGGCAACGTTGACATTGTGCGACACGGTGTTCATGCTGGCACTCACTGCACCGCTGCCGCTCTTCTGACCCCTCACGCCGGCCTCGGCCTGAGCCAGGGCCAGACGGTACTCGGCATCCTCTATCACCACGAGGGTGTCGCCCTTATGGACATACTGGAACTCGTTAAAGCGCACCTCCTTGACAAATCCCTGCACACGAGTGTTCACGGGGATGAGGTTGCGGTGTACCATGGCATTGTCGGTGTACTCGTAGCTGCCGATATGGACGAAACGGCTGCACACATACACCACGCCGAGAACCAGCAGGGCGATGACTACTATATTATATGCTTGTAATGCTTTCTTTCTCTTGTTCATTTTTTATGCGGTATTTATCTTGTTTTCTGTTTACAGTTCTCCTGCCACATATTTCATTTTGTAGTAGGCATAGGCAATGTTGATGCGGGCATCCACCTCGCTGAGCTCCGCGTCGAGCTTGATGTTGCTGGCGTCAATCATGTCGGTGACGAGGGCCAGCTGGTTGAGATAGCGGCTGTTGACCACGTCGTAGTTCTGCCGGGCCAGCTCCACGTTCCTTTGCTGCGTCTCCAGTTCGTTGTAGCTCTGCAGATAGTTGGTGTAGGCCTCCTGCACGCTGTTGTTCACCTGCTCGGCGGCTGCGGCGCGCTGCTCACGGGCCTGGCGCTCACGGGCCTTGGCCTGCGCCACCTTCTTGTTGCTTTTGAAGAGTGAGGACAGACTGTATTGCACCCCCACGCCGACATACCAGATGTTCAGGTTCTTGTCGATGGGTGGCAGTTCAAAGGTGATGGGACCATTGAAATTGTTCTGTGCCACGAGAGCCACCTTGGGCAGCATCTCGCTCCGTGACAGCTTTACCCGCTGATGGGCCATCTGCTCGTTGACGGCAGCCATCTTGAGCTGCGGACTGCCTGCCGTCGCCGCCTCCTGCCAGTGGGCTTCGCCGTCCTTGGCAAAGAGCTGCTGGGCAGCGTCGTCGGTGGGATCGATGACCGTGCCCGCGGCAAGGCCCAAGGTGTTGCAGAGCTGGTGGTTGATGATGCTGCGGCTGTTGCGCACCTTGGTGAGGTTGAGGCGCAGCGTCTCCAACTGCAGTTCATAGCGCGTCACGTCGTTCTTCAGCGCCACACCCTGCGCGTGGCGGTCCTTGATGTTGTCGATGAGCTTGGTGGTGAGGTCGATGTTGCTCTCCAGCACCTTCTCGCGGTTGACCGTCTTTTCCAGTTCAAGATATTGTCCCAACGCTATCAGCCGCCGGTTCTGCCTTAGCTGCTCCACGCCGAGGCCTGACTGCTCGGCTCCGAGCTCTGCTAACCGTATGCCGGCGTTGACGGCACCTCCTGCATAGAGCGTCTGACGGATGTCGAGGAGAAACTGGTTGCCAAAGTGCGGCGATTTCAATCCCTCGACATCGGAGAAGTCACGGTCAGAGAGCAGGGCATTGCCGATGTAGCTTGCGCTCACCTCGGCATTGATGTCGGGCAACCGCTGGCTGCGTGCGGCCCGGATGCCCTCCTCGGCCGCTTCCACACCGGTCTTGCCGGCTTTCAAGTCATTGTTGTTGTGCTCTATCAGCTCAAACATCTCTGAAATGCCCAACTTGCGGGTTTGTTGGGCCTGGGCCGATAGGGCGATGGCGATGAATATCGCGAATGTCATTATCTTTTTCATATCGGGTGCAAAGGTACGGACATTTCCCCGTGTGACGGATAAGAAAAGTACGCCACGATTTGACAATATGGGAAGTAATCCGTAATTTTGCAGTATGAATGAGACCAGCTACTCCATCGTCAACAGCGGTACCATCGACCGCGAGGCACACGCCGTCAACCATGGCGCAATCCTTTATAATAAAAGCGGTAAGGCTACGGTGCGCATCAATTTCGACCTATGGCAACTGACGGCTCCGAGCGTCATTATCTTCTTTCCCGGCGATGTTGTCAAATGGGAAATGATGGACAGTGAGTTTGTCGGGCACATCATCCGCTACAGCAGCGATGTGCTGCGCACGGCCAGCATCAACATCGAGCACACCGTCTACGAGCAGTTGCGTGCCGACCGCCGTTGCGGCTATCCGGCGCTCATCAGCGAGGTGGTGGACAGCATGTTCCGGACACTGCATTTCTTCTTCACCGAGGGGCATTATGCCATGACCGACCGCATCACCACGCTCCACCTGCAGGCGTTCTTCCTCGGCTACTACGACTATCTCAGATCCAACCCGCGTCCCGACAACCGCGACCGTGCCACGCTGCGCCGCGAGGAGCTCTTCAACCGCTTCATGGAGTTGCTGACGACCGAGTACCGGCAGGGTCACGAGGTGAACTACTATGCCGACCGCATGAACATCTCGCGCAAGTATCTCGGCATCGTGGTGCGGGGCAGGATGGACATGCCGCCCAAGCGCATCATCGACGGCTACATCATCCTTCAGCTCAAGCTCGCCCTGCGCACCTCACGACGCAGTCTGAAACAGCTCGCCCACGACTTCTCGTTCTCCGACCAGAGTGCCCTGACCCGCTATTTCCGCGACCATACCGGCACCACACCACAGCAATACCGCGAAGAAAGGGCGGGGTAGGTTTCTCTCGAAATATTACCAGTCAATGGTCGTTTTGGTCGGTTATGCCCTTTGTCTTCTGCGCATCTCCGAGGGAGCGATGCCCATCACCTGCTTGAACGATCGGTTGAAATTGCCGGGGGTGCTGAACCCCGTGTCGTAGGCTATCTCCTTGATGGTCATGGTGTTGTCGGCCATCAGCTCAAGCGAGCGGATGACGCGCTGATAACGCAGGAAGTCGCTGAAGGTGGTGTCCACATCGCTGAAGAGTCGGCTCAGCGTGCGTGACGAGGTGTCGGACGCCTTTGCCGCATCCTCTAACATGATGTCGTCGGCAAGATGGGTGTGGATATAGGCCATCGCCTTTCTGAGCGTTGGCGGTGTGTCTGCGTTGATGCCGCGCAGGGGCAACACCAGCCGCCGCTCCTCCTTGCGGAAGGTGCGGAAGAAGGAGAGGCAGAAGGTGTAAAGCCCGTCAGAGCCTGCACCGATGGCAGGACCGTAGTCGGCAATGAAACGGAAATTGGCCGCTGCCCAAGGACAGACATAATGGACGGAGAACGTGCTGTCGACATCGTCCTTGCCATCGTGCTGGAAATAAAAGATGCGGAGAGCAATGCGGCGGTTGTGGCTCGTCAGGGCGTGTGTCATCCCTGCGGGTATCCAGCAGGCATAGCCCTCCGGCACGAAATACTCCCGGTCGCCTACGGTGACGCGCAGTGTGCCCGTCACCGCTTCCACAAGTTGTACACGGTTGTGGCTGTGCGGTGCCAGGTCGATGCCCTCTTGACCTGTGACTTTGACGATCACCTCCTTCTGTGAGGCATGGTCAACACCTTGTATGAAAGATTGTTGCTCTTCATTCATAGCTTCTTCTCCTCTTGTCTTTCTGCGATTCTATTGCCTTGGCGCAAAATGATAAGTTTTTGTCCTAATATGCAAATCGTACGCAAAGATAATGTTTTAATTTTGCACTCGAAAAGAAATCATCAAATAAGTTATTCATTATAAATATAAATAGTATATGCAACTGAAGAAAATCGTATTATCAGCCACCATGGCGGTCATCGCTCTCAGCGGTGAGGCCAAGGGACTGGCGTTGAAGGTATATAATCCCGGCGCGCAGGCCATCTTCCCCGTGACTTCCACCATTGTCTACGGCAAGAAGGACGCCGCGCTCATCGACGCACAATTCCAGAAACAGTATGCCGAGCAGGTGGTGAAGGAGATCAAGAGCATGAAGAAGAATCTGAAGTATGTCTTCGTGTCGTACCACGACCCTGACTATTACTTCGGTCTCAACGTCATCCGTAAGGCATTCCCCGAGGCAAAGATCATCTCCACGGCACAGACCGCTTATCTCATCGAGGCTTCTAAGGACATGAAGCTCGACGTGTGGAAAGATCAGTTGGGTACTGACGCTCCCGACACGCTCATCGTACCTGAGGTTGTCGACTCGCTGCCGTCTATCGAGGGCAACGCGTTGGAGATAAAGTACAACAAGGACGACTCTGCCCATCCCTTTGTGTGGATTCCCTCGCTGAAGGCCATCATCGGCGGTGGCAGCGTTACGGAGGGCGGTCATATCTGGATGGCCGACACCCAGGGCGACAAGGGCATCGAGCGTTGGCAGCAGGTCATTGCCTCGATGAAACAGTTAGAACCAGCCACGGTCGTACCCGCCCATTTCGTCACAAGCGATTACAAGCCGCAGGTCCTCGACTTCGTAGAGAAGTATCTTGCCGACTACCGTCAGGCTGCCGCCAAGAGCAACAATGCCGCTGAGCTGACCGCCGCCATGGAGAAGGCATGGCCGCAGTTGCCCGGAAAGGACGACCTGGTATTCAGTGCCAAGGTGTTCAAGGGTGAGCAGGAGTGGAAAGTGTTTACTCCCTATCCACCCATCGGCCGCGCCATCAAGGTGGACTTCGGAGCTTTTGCCTTCCGCAACAGCTTCAAGGATGCCCACCACATGACTTTCCTCGGGCTCAACGGAGGCTACAAGGGCGTTACCGACAGCGTGCTGCCCACAGTCGTGGAGGTCTCTCCCAACGTGTTCATGGTTTACTGGTCGGAGCCCAACTCCACCAAGAGCAATGTGGTGCACGTGCAGAACTACAACACGGGTACCGTGTGGACCAACATCGCTGCACCCGATGGCAAGTTCTACAATATGCAGGGCAAGATGACAGTCGTGGAATAAAGAACCATCAATGGTTTCACAACTAAGCCATATCTCTCCTCACTTAGGGAGAGTTATGGCTTTTTATTTGTTTATTTTTGTTAAAATCACGATTTCCGACTAAGAGTTTGGACTGTTGGATCGTTAAAGCTTTGTAAGTGTCATCAAACTATGGACAAAGATCTATTATACAGATACTTTAATGGTCAGGTCACTCCAGAAGAGCTCCATCAAGTCAGGTTGTGGCAAGAAGAGTCGGAAGAGAACAGAAATCTCCTCCGAAGGGAACGGAAACTGTTCAATGCCATGATCCTTGCCGCTTCTCCCCAGGGAGAAGAACAAGGGCAACAGGATGAAGAAAATCGTGAGAACAGAAACTATCCATGGAAATCCCTGGTTAGGATTGCTGCTGGGCTACTCTTAGTCCTTGGTCTTACGGGAATCCTCTTCTTTGCCAACAGGAATACGGCGAACCCATTGGCGTTCCAGACGATCCACGTGCCATCTGGGCAGCGTGTTGATCTTGTCCTTCCAGATAGTACGCATGTGTGGTTGAATGCCAACACAACCATGACCTATCCCTTAGCGTTCATGAAAGACAAACGGGAAGTGACCATTGATGGTGAGGCATATTTCGAGGTCAAGCATAATGCCCAGTGCCCTTTTACGGTACACACCGCTCAAATGGATGTTACGGATTTGGGTACGAAATTCAACGTTGAGGCATATTCTGATAAAGGTTATACGGAGACATCCTTGATGGAAGGCAAAGTGGAGATTGGCGTGAGAGGAAAGCATAGCTACGTTCTTGAACCGGGTCAGAAGCTTTGGGTTATGGATGGACAAATCAAACGGAGCACCATCGATGATCCCGATGCTTTTCGGTGGAGAGAAGGATTGTACTGCTTCAACAACAAGCCTGTGTCAAGTATCATGAAAGACTTCGAGAAATATTACGGAGTTCACATTCAGATTCGTAATAAAAAGATCCAGAAGATGGTGTTCTCCGGTAAGTTTAGAATTGCCGAAGGACTTGACTACGCACTTTCCGTGATGCAAGCGGAAGTACCTTTCCAATACCATCGTAACGAAGAAGATTCTACACTCTATATTGAATAAACTAAACAATCAATGCTTATGAAACAAGAAAGTCCTTAACTGATATCAAAAACCGACAGATGTTCGCACCATCCGCCGGCTTGGAATCAAAGTAACTTATATTTTATTAAATCACTTACCATGTGCAAAAATATGAAAAGTTTTTCTCAATCACAAATTTTCTTATCATTATTCTTTGCCTTGCTTTGTACATTGTTCTCGTTGGATGTCCATGCACAAAGTGACAAAGTAACCATCAGCCGCCGTCATGTGACGGTCAAGACAGTGCTCAATGACATCGAGTCGCAAACGCACTATTTGTTTATTTACGGGCAGGAGGTTAACGTAAGCCGTAAGGTAACGGTCAACGTCAAGAACCAACCAGTCAGTAAGGTCCTCCATCAGCTTTTCAGTGGTCAATCCGTCAAGTATTCCACGAAGGGCGATCATATTGTCCTGTCTGTTGTCAGTGCCAAGTCTTCATTGGAAGTCGGTCAAGGTACCCGCGCTGGTTCGTCCTCGGGTAAGATTGTCAAAGCGTCAGGATTGGTACTTGATGCAGAAGGTGAGCCGATCATTGGCGCGACGATCAAGCGTCCGGGTGCCAGTACCGGTACCATCACGGACGTTGACGGTCATTTCACGATTGATGTGCCAGAGGGCAGCACCTTGCAGATCTCTTATATCGGCTATGAGGATCGTGAGGTCAGGGCTTCTGCGAATATGAATATTACATTGAAAAGCAATGTGGAGAATTTGAATGAAGTTGTCGTTGTGGGGTATGGAACGCAAAAAAAAGTAGATCTAACTGGTGCGGTAAGCAGTGTTAAGATGGATGACGTATTAGGGAATCGCCCTATTTCGTCTGTCAGCGAAGCTTTGCAAGGTGCAATTCCCGGATTGCAAGTAACAAGTACATCAGGGATTCCTGGTAAAGGGATGTCATTTAATATACGTGGGGTCAACAGCATCAACACAGGAAGCCCATTAGTGTTGGTAGATAACGTAGAGATGGACGTAAACATGTTAGATCCAAACGATATTGAATCGGTAACCGTATTAAAAGATGCTGCTTCATCTGCTATCTATGGAGCAAGAGCTGCTTTTGGAGTTATATTGATTACCACGAAGAAAGGAAATAAAGAGTCTGCATTCCATCTTAATTATAGTAACAATTTTGCATTTAGTGATGCGACTAATGTACCAAAGAAAGCGACTCCTCTACAAACAGTACAAGCATATAAGGATCAAGGAGTGATTTCCTGTTCTACGGGGCAAGATGTCGATACATGGCTGGAACTATTAAAAGATTATCAAAATAATCCCAATGCCTATCCAAATGGATATGTTGATGTTAATGGATTAAGATATAGTTTAGCTGAGACCGATTTGTTTGCCGATATGATGGAGACCGGATTCAAACAATCGCATAATGTTTCTGCGAGTGGTGGAGGCAAACATATCTCTTACCGTATTGGCATCGGCTATGTGAATCAGGATGGTATCTTATACAGTGACAAGGATTCTTTCAAAAGAAGTAATGTTTCTTCTTTTATCAATGCGGATATTACCTCATGGCTGAATGCTCAATTGGATGTGAAATATGCACGATCAAAATCTTCTATGCCGTATACAACAGCATCTTATGGTATATGGGGAGCAGCTGTGGCATTTCCTTCCTATTTTCCGACTGGAGAAATGGAGCTTGGTGGTGAGACTCTTCCTATTAATACTCCAAGGAATTTTATCCGACTTGCTTCTACGAATAGTAACGTTAAGAATGACACGAGAATCTTTGGTAAGATCACTTTAACGCCTATAAAGGATTTTCATATCATTGGAGAATATACGTTTAACTATAAGACTTTAGAGACCTCTACATTTGATAAGAAATTTGAATATATACATGGTGCCCAGTTTAGAAAGGAACAGTCTGTCTCGAATTCGAAATTTGAGCATTCACAAGGTAACACCGATTATAATGCCCTAAACATTTATGCTAACTATAATAAGAGTTTTAGAAATCATAATTTTGGAGTGACTGCAGGTTTCAATCAGGAAAGTAATAACTACTCATACAATATGGCCTATCGCACTGATATGATTAATGAAGAGTTGCCATCTTTGTCACAAGCAACAGGAGCCTATTATACTACAGACAGTTATAGTAGATATACAGTGCGAGGTTTATTCTATCGCATTACCTATGACTATCAGGGAAAATATCTTTTTGAGACCAATGGTCGTAATGATGGCTCTTCAAAATTCCCATCTAAAAAGCGTTTCGGATTTTTTCCCTCAATTTCTGCCGGATGGAGAGTAAGCGAGGAGAAATTTATGGAATGGAGTAAGGTCGCTCTTTCCAATTTAAAATTACGTATTTCATGGGGTAATATAGGAAATCAAAGCATCTCTGCTTATGCTTATATCCCTGGGATGTCTTCATACCAAGCAAACTGGGTAGTAGATGGATTAACTCAGACTACCTTGTCATCACCTAAGTTGGTAAGCAACTCATTTACTTGGGAAAAAGTATCAACCCTTGATTTCGGTGTAGACTTAGGATTCTTTAAAAATTGCCTAAATATTGTCTTCGATTGGTATAACCGCAAGACAAAGGGAATGTTGGCACCAGGCATGGAACTTCCTTCTGTGTTAGGTGCAGATGCCCCTTTGCAAAATGCAGCTAATTTGGGTTCTAAAGGATGGGAATTAAGTTTGTCTTGGGATGACCATGTTGGCGAGGTTGGTTATCATTTTGGATTTAACATTTATGACTCTAAGACAAAAATCACGAAATATAATAATGAGACAGGTTTGATTGGAAATGGTATATATCGTAAAGGAATGTACCTTGGTGAAATATGGGGTTATGAAACAGATCGCCTCTATGCTGTAGATGATTTCAATGATGACGGATCCTTAAAAGATGGTATTGCTAAAGTAGAGGGATATAATCCAAATCCTGGCGATATACTATATGTGGACCAAGATGGAAATGGTATCATCAACAAAGGAATTCTCACGACCTCTAATCCTGGAGACAGAAAAATTATTGGCAATAATACTCGTCGTTATCAATTTGGAGTTAATGGAGGGGTTGACTGGAGGGGAATCTCATTCTCATTTATTTTGCAGGGCGTTGGCAAGCGCGACCTTTGGCTTATGAATGAGTTGACGTATCCTATTTATGATCGTTGGTCTACGCTCTATAGCAATCAATTGGACTATTGGACTAAAACAAATACCGATAGTTTCTTCCCTCGAATCTATGAGAATTCAGAAGGCAACACTGTTGCTAATACTCAGGTTCAAACGCGATATCTGAAGAATGGGGCTTATCTTTCTGTAAAAAATATTACACTTTCCTATATGTTCCCTCACTCTCTCATTAATAAATTGGGTGTTAACAAATTGTCGATTTTCTTTAGCGGAGAGAATCTCTTTACATTCGATCATCTTCCGAAAGGTGTTGATGCAGAGCGTGTAGTTACTGATGATTTAGGCGCACGTGGATTTTCATATCCCTATATGCGACAGTTCTCTTTTGGTATTAATCTTACATTATAAAACGAAAAAACTATGAATAAAAATATAATTTATTTCTGTTTCCTTATATTAGTAAGTTCCTGTATGAATAATGACTTTATGGATGTATATCCAAAGGATCAACAAACAGAGACTACTGCTTTTAAGACTTATGATAATTTTAAGACTTATTCTTGGGGGTTATATGATGTTTTTTTTGGATATGCTTCGGATTCGCGTCAAACAGATTCCATTTTTATAGGAGACTACGAAGCAGACAATATGATCAAAGGTCCTTATGGGAATGAAGGAAAATGGGCTTATGGGAAAGCAAAAGCTGAGTCGGAGTGTGCAGATTGGGATTATAAATATATTCGTAATGTCAATTTAATGCTTGGGAGTATAGATAAGTCTTCTATGACAGATCATGACAAAGATCATTGGAAGAGTGTTGGTCTGTTCTTTCGCTCTTATAAATATTTCCAGATGTTGTCAAAGTTTGGAGCTATTCCATGGGTGGACAGAGTGTTGTCAGATGACGATGAGGCTTTGTATGAGCCTCGTACCTCACGTGATACAGTGGCTGATAATATTCTTGCAGACCTAAAGTGGGCAGAAGATCATATAAAGGCATCGGGTGATGGTAATAATACGATTAATCAATCTGTAGTACGAGCGTTGATATCCCGTTTTTGTCTTTTTGAAGGTACATGGCGTAAATATCATGGACTTTCTAATGTAGACAAATTTTTAAATGAGGTAGTGCGCGTAGGACCATTATTGATGAAACAATATCCTGCAATCATGAGCAATTATGATGAGGTATTCAATTCTGAAGATTTATCCGGTCAACCTGGTATTATATTATATAAGGCATACGAGACCAATCAACTTTGCCATGGGTTAACACGTATGGTTAGAACTGCAGAATCTAATATCGAGGCGACAAAAGATGCTGTTGATTGCTATCTATGCACGAATGGACATCCTTTTTCTGGAAATGATAAAGATGTCTATGAGCAATTCCGCAATCGGGACTATCGTTTATATCTCACAATTTGTCCTCCATACAAAGTCAAAGTGTCATCTAATAAAACCGACTGGAGTTATACAGGAAATGTCCAAGATCGTGAATATATTGACTTGATGGCTTCGATTTCAAAAGAGACTTTCCATCGTTTGCCAACTTCCAATTTTAAAGGCTTTATTTGTAGTACACAGCCACATTTTAAAAACAATAATAAGGGACAAGCATGGAATGCCTCCCAAATGGGATTTTGGGTATGGAAATATTATAATACCCATACGAATGCTATCAATGCTAATGGAGTCTGTACAACCGATGCTCCTTTATTCCGTATAGAAGAAGTCATGCTTGATTATGCTGAGGCGATGTATGAACTGGGGAAATTTAACCAATCTGTAGCGGATCAGACAATAAATATATTACGTAAACGTGCAGCAGTGGCAGATATGATAGTGGACGATATTGATGCATCATTTGATCCTAAACGTGATATAGATGTTGATCCTATTCTCTGGGAAATTCGTCGTGAAAGAAGAGTTGAATTCATGGGAGAAGGACGCCGTCTTGACGATCTGAGAAGATGGGCTAAGGGACATTATGTAGACAAACAGCCAGTAGGCGTATATGTTACTGATGCACTAAAAGATAAGGTGAAGGTAACAGGGGGTACAAGTGATAATTCTGGATATGTATATTATTTTGCACAGCCAGTAGGATGGCAAGAATATTATTACCTCTATCCACTGCCTCTCAAGCAGATCGCATTAAACAAAAATCTTAAGCAGAATCCGGGATGGTAAATATGACGATATATGAATAAGTACTTGTATTTCTCAACTATTAGCATGACCGTAGGAACTATAAATCCTACGGTCATGTGTGCGAAGCAATTGATTAAGCACATGAATGTGCTATTTGTAATGGCAGATGACCTCCGACCAGAAATGGGTTGCTATGGAGTAAAAGAAATTCACACTCCGAATTTCGATAGGTTCGCAGCCCAGTCAATGGTTTTCTTTAATGCATATTGCAACGCTCCGGTAAGCGGAGCATCAAGGGCAAGCCTTCTAACAGGGATGTATCCTAATTATCCTACTCGTTTCGTAAATTATACTTGTAGGGCATGCGTAGATGCGCCAGAAGCCATACCTTTGTCTGGATGGTTAACAGCTCATGGCTATTATACGGTTTCCAATGGTAAGATAATGCATCATATTGATGACCATGCCGACTCTTGGAGTGAAAAACCGTGGAGGTATCATCCTGATGGATACGATATTTATTGGGCACAATATAATAAGTGGGAACTGTGGATGAATTCAGAGTCTGGAAAATATATTAATCCTAAGACGATGCGCGGACCTTTCTATGAAAGTGCAGATGTACCTGATAGTGTCTATGATGATGGGCATGTTTTGAAGAAAACAATACAAGATTTGAGAAGATTGCGGAATTCACAAAAACCTTTCTTCCTTGCATGTGGCTTTTGGAAACCTCATCTTCCTTTCTGCGCTCCTAAGAAATATTGGGACTTGTATCCTTCTCTTCCGATGGCAACTAATAGATTCCGTCCTTCTAACTTGCCAGAGGAAGTACAGAATTCAAATGAAATTTATGCCTATGCACGTGTATCTTCTCCCGATAATGAAGAATTTTTGCGACAAGTTAAAACTGGTTATTATGCATGCGTGAGCTATATAGACAATTTGTTTGGCGTCTTAATGGATACATTAGATGAGCTGGGTTTATCAGAGAATACTATCGTCATTTTGTTAGGGGATCATGGATGGGATCTTGGTGAGCATCAGTTTGTCGGGAAGCACAATCTTTTTAATATTACGACTCGTGTTCCTTTGATCGTTCGTGTTCCTGGCTTAAAGGCTGGACGCTCTTATTCGATGGTTGAGCTCGTTGATGTTTATCCTTCTCTTTGTGAGTTATGTGGGGTCGGGGTACCGGATAAACAGTTAGATGGGAAAAGTTTTGTACCTATCTTGAAGAATCCGCTAAAGAAGGTTAAGGGAAATGTTTATGTACAATGGCAAGGAGGAGATGATTTATTAAATACTCAGTTTAACTTCGCATGGTGGGGGAATAGTTCGCATATGATGCTATTTGATCATCAAATAGACCCTCAGGAAAATAGCAACCGATCTGGTGAAAGCAAATATTCTTCCTTAAAATGTAAGTTATTTAAACGATTAAAGAAAGTTAAAAAATATGCATTTCGGAAGCATTAACCTGTTTTATAACTGGTAAATAGATGCTAGATATGCCTCATAAGTGCTTGTTGAGAGTGCCTGTGTGATGGCGTAAATATTTTGTTGTACAGGTTTTCTTCCAACGGAAAACTGTACAACTTTGTCTTTACATATGAGCATTCCTCTAATGGACAAAGCTAAGCTCAATTGAAATTCTCATTTTAAAAATAGCTGTGGGAACGATTATAAATAGCCCCTTCTACCTTAACGTCCTTTCTCAGAAGTCCTCACCCTCTCTGCATGGCAACATTGAAAGACTGATCTAACGCTCGTTTCTCCGTGCGTGAGTACATGGACGAGCCTGTACCAAGGTTAATTCCGGTTTAGGGAAGTCATTGATTCGCTAAGAAAAGTGTTGTAATCCTTTATATATTCACTAAGAAAAGTGTGATGAAAAGCTAAACTTTCGCTAAGAAAAGTGTGGAAATCCTTGCGGGTTCGTTCATAATCATGTATCTTTGCATCAAAGGCAAAAAAGATGGAGAGACAAATGATGGCAGCATTGACTGCATGGAAAGACAAGAAAGACAGGAAACCCCTCATCCTTCTTGGAGCCCGCCAAGTGGGTAAGACGTGGATATTGAAGGAGTTTGGTCGGCGTTGTTTTGATAATGTGGCATATATCAACTGTGACAACAACCCACAAGTGGAGGATTTGTTCTCGACAGATTATAATATGGACCGCATTATAATGACCATCAGTGCCATAACCCAGCAGAGTATTGTCCCCGGTAAGACTCTGATAATTCTTGACGAGATACAAGAGACAAGGAAAGGATTGGCCTCCCTAAAGTATTTCTGTGAGAACGCACCGGATTATCATGTCGCTGTTGCAGGTAGCCTGTTAGGCATTCAGCTCCATCAGGGTGAATCTTATCCGGCTGGAAAAGTGGACACCCTGACATTATACCCGATGGATTTCTCGGAGTTCTTGCGAGCGAAAGGTGAGGACAGAATGGTAGATGTACTCCAAAGCCAGGAGTGGGATGTGATCTCTGGGCTCAGGAGTCGCTTTACTCAATTGTTGCGGGAGTATTATTTCGTAGGTGGCATGCCCGAGGCCGTGCTGCAGTTCGTGAAAACGAAAGACCCGAACATTGTCAGAAAGATTCAGGCGGAAATACTCGAAGCCTACCGTAGAGATGTCTCCAAGCATGCACCGGTTGAAGAGGTAGTGCGCATCAACCAGGTGTGGAACTCGATTCCGTCGCAACTGGTCAAGGAGAACAAGAAGTTTATCTATGGAGTCATCAAGAAAGGCGCACGTGCTAAGGAGTACGAGGTAGCCATTCAATGGCTCATCGATGCAGGTCTGGTCTACAGGATACCACGTGTTAATGCTCCGCGAGTACCTTTAAAGAACTATGAGGATGTTGCGTCATTCAAGCTTTTCATGCTCGATTGTGGCTTGCTCGGTGCATTAAGCAACACACCGCCCGTGTCGTTGCTTTTGCCTGGTTCTATGGAAGAGGGGAAAGGCTCTTTCACGGAGAACTTCGTTTGCACGCAGATGGAGACACTGCCTCAGACAACCATAGCCTATTTCAGCCGCAATGATTCTCAATTGGAGATAGACTTCGTGATTCAGTTGTCCGACATGATCATTCCCATTGAGGTGAAGGCAAAGGAAAATCTTAAGTCGAAATCACTGACGACTTTCGTACAGTCGCATCCAGAGTTGCATGGTCTTCGCTTCTCCATGTCGGACTATCGCGAGCAAGATCTGTTGACCAATGTCCCACTCTATGCTGCCGCTTCCTTTTTGAGGAGCCTGATGAAGAAACGGCAGGAAGAAATTGACAGATTACTGGGCAATCTCATCTAATATTTTGTTGATGAGTGACGTGATGCGCAAGTCTTCTTATGACCGTTGCACTGACCTCCTCATGGCTTTGGCTTGGTTGCAGATACGTGTAAGTCCACGCTGTCTATCCAAGCTATTGCAGACAAGAGGGTGAATGGAAATAAATTTTCCTGTATTTTCTTGCAACTTTAAGAAAGATTTCGTATCTTTGTAGGGTAGCTTCAAGAACGCTGCAAACGGTACGGAATGTGCTGTTTAACCACGATTTATCACTATATTACTATTCAAGATCATGAAAAAAGAACCGTTTATTCAGATTCCCAAGGAAATCTTGGAACACCCGATCGT
>ONYS01000008.1 GCA_900322095.1 uncultured Prevotella sp. | reverse complement strand
ACTAAAAATAAATGACTTACGCAAATAAATACGAAAGAAATATTGGAAAAAGTGCCCCCATATAGCCCCCCTATTTGGGGTTTTGTTACAGCCTCTACAGAGGGAGGGGTGAAACATCAGAGCGTTAATGTGGCAGATTCATAGAAGGAGGTGCTTCATTCCTGACGACCACGAAAGTACACCGATTGCTCTTCACTAGTACATCCTTCGTCGTCAGGAATGACGACGCTCCTATTACTCCGAAGGGAGGGGAGATTGGTCAAACTAAATCAGCCCAGAATGGGCTGACTTTCAGTAACCCCAGTCAAGCGACGATAGGAGCGCAGACTGGGGGTAGAGCTCCCACCTTCACTGGACTCTGTGCCCCGAAGGCGGCACACTAGCGCAAAGCGCGCAATTGTTGCTCGTAGGTGGGCCGTCATTTCTAACGGCCACTAAAGAACCATGATCGTATTCTACATGAACTCCTTCAGGCTTACGCTCGTCCTATGTTTGGTCGATATTTTGAAAAAAATGAGCCTTCAAAGGCAATTTTTACCTCGAAATATTAAAATTCTATTGCGAACTACAAATTTCCTACAGATTCATGTAATATATTTGCCGAAAAATAGTTCAGATTAATAGTGAAAAAGAACATTGATCACTACAATCTTAAACTATAACCCAAAAAATAAAGAATATATTGCCCGATTTATTAACAATGGAGAATAAAACTCATATATCGCCTCTTCTACTACCAGTAAGAATCGATGATAAGGCGGCGATGAAAGCAATGGCGCTTATCAGCATGATTTGTTTCGCCTACATTTTCGCTATAGAATGGCAGCTGTCTTTGTTCACGCTCGACTCTATCGACAAGCAGTCGATGATATTGCTCAACTATTCCGGTGGTCAGTTTGCCGATAAGTTTTGGTATGGCTACTCACAGAAAATCATTTGGGCTCCCCTTGTACTCGTGACCGTCGTGACCCTCTTCGTCAAACAGAAGGGGACGGTCTACAATAAGCTATTGCTTGTGTTGGGCGTAGTGCTGATGGTGGTGGTCCTCGACCAGGTCTCTTCCAGTCTCATCAAGCCGCTCGTGGGTAGACTAAGACCTTCTCATACGCCGATTGTAGCCAACATGCTCCACTACGTCAATGGCTATCATGGAGGCAAGTTCGGTTTTGTCTCCGGTCATGCCACCAACACTGTTGGCATTGCCGTATTCCTGGCCATGATATTCCGCAATCGACTGACCCGCTTGTCGCTGGCCTTCTTTGCCTTGCTTATGTGCTATTCGCGCATCTATCTTGGCGTGCATTATCCGGGCGACATCCTCTGCGGAGCCCTGCTCGGTGCTGTCGGTGCATGGCTCACGATCCGTCTGCTTCGCCGTCGGCATGTGGCCATGCCAACACGCTGTTGCCCTTGGACCATTTTGGGGACATACTATCTCACGTTTATATGTCTCGTGATTTATGCGTAGAGACAGTTAGTAAAAGATATAGATGGTAAAAAGATGGAGTTGGCAGTCTTGAGACAGTTATTTTTGTCCAGACTGTCAACTCTGATTGTTCATAGAATGATCCAACGTTATGAAAATCTTGATTATTGAGGATGAGCGGCAGCTTTCAGACAACATAAAGAATTATCTGTCCGCTCAAAAGTATCTTTGTGAGCAGGCCTTCAACTATAATGAGGCCCGGATGAAGGTGGGTGTCTATGCCTACGACTGCATCCTGCTCGATCTGATGCTGCCCGGAGGCGATGGCCTCGACATCCTGCGCTTCATCCGTCAGCGCAACAATCAGGCTGGCGTGATCATCATCTCGGCTAAAGGTTCTCTCGACGACCGCATCAAAGGCCTGGAGATTGGTGCCGACGACTATCTGTCGAAGCCCTTCGCCTTGCCCGAGCTCTCCATGCGCGTCTACGCCCTGATACGCCGCAAGAACTTCACAGCCAACAACAAGGTATCGAGCAACGGCATCACCATCGACCTGCTGGAGAAGTCGGCCCGTGTGGGCGACACTACCCTTCAGCTGACACCCACCGAGTATGAACTGCTGCTCTTCTTCATCACCAACCGCAACCGGGTGGTCTCGAAGGAAGCCATCGCCGAGCATCTGAGCGGTGAGATGGCCGACCTTCTCGACAACTTCGACTTTATCTACAGCCACATCAAGAATCTCAAAGCCAAGATGGCCAAGGCCCACGTCGTTGACTGTATCAAGACCATCTACGGCACAGGATATAAATGGACGGAATGAAAGCCAAATCAAAATCATTTCTCAGTCTGCTGATGACGCGCTTCGCCATCAGCGTTGTAGCGCTGGTCGTCCTGGCTACGCCTCTTTTCTATTATGTCACAGTCAGATACTATGCCGAAGACCTGGCCGACCTGGTGAGCCATTATGGCATCGTGCATCCTGACATTGACCTGGAGCAGGATACCGTAACGGGACTGCTCATCCAGCAAGGAGGCATCATCCTGCTGTTGCTCGTGGCCGTGCTTATCGTCATGAAGTTCGTGCCACAGCGTCTCTGGGCACCCTTCCGTGGTACGCTCGAGGCGATGCGCGACTTCCGGGTGGAGAAAGGCATCGTGCCGGAGCTGCCCAAGACCAACGTGAGCGAGTTTGAGGAACTCAACGCCACACTCCGGAGTCTGATGACCAACAGCATCAAGAGCTATCAGGTGCAGAAGGAATTCACCGAGAATGCCTCACACGAGTTGCAGACACCGCTCGCCATTGCCCTGGGCATCATCGATAATCTCTTGCAGGACTCACAGCTCACAGAGCATCAGGCCCAGTCGTTGCAGAGCATAGCCATCCAGTTGCGCTATATGTCGCGCCTCGACCGCAACCTGCTCACGCTCAGCCGACTCGAGAACAGTCAGTTCTCCACGGGCGACGTGATATGGCTTAACCGCGAGGTGGAGCGCATGCTGCCCGGCATGGAGGCAATGGCGGGAGAGACGAGGCTCGACGTCAGCCTGCTCGACACCGACCGCCAACTGCGGTGCAACCAGACACTCTTCGACTCAGTGCTGGGCAACCTCGTGGTTAATGCCATCCGTCATAACAAAGGACAGTCGCCCGTGACGCTGACCTTGCTGCCCGACCGGCTTCGCGTCACCAATGTCTCAGATGAGGGAGCATTAGACGCTGACCATATCTTCCAGCGCTTCTACCGCAGCAAGACCAGCCAACGTGGAGTGGGGTTGGGGTTGGCCATCGTGAAGAGCATCTGCGACTATCATCATTGGCGGATAGAATATACCTATGAGGAAGGCCGTCATGTGTTCACGGTCTACTTCAATGACTGATCATTTCCCGTTGGAGTAGTAGGAGCGGCGGCATTCCTCATCTCATTTCTACGAACATTTTATGCGGCGATGTTTGCTCCCCTCCTTTTGTAGGGAGGGGTAGGGGGTGGGTCTTCTTCTTTCTTGGTCGTCAGGAATGACGACCCTCCTACTACGCTCCTACGAGCATTTTACGCCCCGATTTTTTCTCCCCTCCCTTCGTAGGGAGGGGTAGGGGGTGGGTCTTCTTCTTCTGCTTCTTTATTTTGTGGGCTCTATCACTTAATAAATCTTAAGCCGCAGATATTTTCCGTTGGAAATTTTGCGGATAGCCACTTATTCCGTATCTTTGCAAAGTTTTCCAAAGGAAATTAAAATGAAGAGAAATGTAATATTGAATGCCGTAATGTTGTTGACCAGTCTGATGTTCGGGCTCAGCGCCTGCAGTCAGCAGAAGCAACCGGCGAAGCCAACGGCTAAAATCCAACCATCAAAACAGAAAAAGACAATGAAAGTGAAAGAATTAACTCTCGACGAGTTCAAGACTAAAGTGATGAATTTTGAAGCTAATCCCGACGTGTGGAAGTTTGAGGGAGAGCGTCCGGCTGTGATCGACTTCTATGCCACTTGGTGCGGACCCTGCAAGATGACGGCACCCGTCGTGGAGGAGCTCGCTGAGAAGTATGACGGAAAGGTCGACTTCTATAAGGTAGACGTGGACAAGGAGGAGCAGCTTGCCGCTATGTTCGGCATCCAGTCTATTCCTTCCTTGCTTTTCATCCCGATGAAGGGAGAGCCTCAGATGAGCGTGGGAGCCATGAGCTTCGGTGAGATGGACAGCGTCGTTACAGAAATCCTGAAATAAAGATCGCGGACAGGCCCTCTCTTGAGCGGTCTGTCTTTTATATATGATTGGAGTCTTTCTAAAGCTCAAGGATAAGAGAGCCGTTCAAATAGCGGATGGAAAGACAGACTCTTCATGGTTTCAAGATGACAAGAAATGGAAACGAAATGTATTTGTGCGATACGTCGAATTTATAAGGCCATAGGTGCGTTTGAGATTGAGCTGGAGAGGCTGATTGGACTGAACATCAATGAAGCAATGCTGCTGTGCCTGCTTTCTGATAAGGCCGACCTCACGGCCAGTGAAATCGCTGAAGAAATGGGACTTACCAAGAGCAATGCTTCGAAGGTGATCTCCTCTTTGGAGCAGTCGGGCTATGTGAAGCGCTGCATCTGCAAGGAGGATGGCAGGAGCATGCGCTTTCACCTCACGAAGAAAGGCATTGAGCAATTGAGCCATGTACACTGCGACCAGTTGCAGTTGCCTCCGGAATTACAGATACTCATAGACGAACAGCCGCCGAAGATTTCCTATAGGAGCGTCGTCATTCCTGACGTCGAGTGATTTCCCTTTTGGTTCGCAATCGGACAATCTTTCTTGGTTGTCTAGAATGACGACCCTCCTATTTGCGCACTTCGTGCTGGTGTGCCGCCTTCGGGGCACTGAGTCCAGATCTTGGTGGGACCGCTATCCCCAGTCTGCGCTCCTATCGTCGCTTGACTGGGGGTACCGAGAGTCAGCCCTTTCTGGGCTGGTTAGTTTGCCCTTTTTTGCCTCTCCTGGAGTTGGTAGGAGCGGCGGCATTCCTGCCGCCGAAAGATTTACTCTTGATGTGCTATCTGACTTTCTTTCTTGGTCGTCAGGAATGACGACCCTCCTATCGCCCTCCTACGAGCATTTTGCGCTGCGATATTTACTCCCCTCTCTCTGTATGGAGGGGCTAGGGGGGGCTCCTCTTCTTTTGGGGTCGTCAGGAATGACGACCCTCCTATCGTGCGGCGCTCTTAGGGTACTGATAAAAAAGAGCCGGCCTGGCTTGGTTGACTCTTATGAGATTTATGTCTGAGTTTGGAAGTTGATGGAGAGGAATCCATACATCAAAAAATTCTCTTTGTTCTGATTAGTTCTGGAGGGCGGTGTCAGTCGAATCCGAATACGCGATGGACGTTTGCATTGGTTTGGCGGGCCACTTCATCCTCACTGACGCCATAGCATGCGGCCAACTGCTTGAGCACTAAGGCCACGAAAGCACTCTCGTTGCGCTCACCACGATGGGGCACGGGCGCCATGTAGGGACTGTCGGTCTCCAGGACGATGCGGTCGAGGGGCACCGATGCCGGCAGGTCTTCGCGCAAGTGGCTGCTCTTGAAGGTGGAGACGCCTCCCACGCCCAACACAAACCGCTCCATGCGCAGATATTCGCGCGCCTCCTGCTGGTTGCCCGTGAAGCAATGGAACACGCCACCCGTGAGTTGGTCGGCATAGGGACGGAGAATTTTCAGGAGTTCGTTCTGCGCCTTGCGGCAGTGGATCATCAGCGGCAACTGATACTCTATGGCCCACTTCACTTGCTCTTCGAAGGCCTCGAGCTGCTCTTGCTCAAACTCGCGCGACCAGTAGAAGTCCAGTCCCACCTCGCCTACGGCAATGAAGCGGCGGCCTTTGTCGCGCTCCTCTACGGGCAGCTGCATACTCTCGTCGAGCAGGCCCTTCATCCGCTTCAGTTGCTCCTGCCAGTCGGCTTTCACCTCTTCGGGTTGCAGACCCACCATCGGGAAGGCATAGCCCGGATATTGCTGGCTGACGCGCAGCACGGCGTCCACATTGTCGGCATTGATGGCCGGGATGAACACCTTCTTCACTCCCGCGTCCTGGGCCCGCTGGATCACTTGGGGCAGGTCGGTGCTGAATTCCTCACCGTCGAGGTGGGCATGTGTATCTATGAATTCCATTTAATATTTTCTTTTCATCATCTTTCCGGCGAAGTCGCGAAGCTGGGCCTTGCGCTCCTCAGCCACCTTGACGGCATCGAGGTAGCCGCGGCTCTGCTCGAAGTAGTAGGCAATCTTCTCCTGAGCCAGCTGGCCAATGCCCATCTCGTAGTAGAGTCGGGTGACGGCAGCAATCTTCTCCTGCTTGTCGAATTCCTTGGCCGTGGTCCAACGGAGAAGCTCCTCACGCTGGCTGGGGTTGGCGCGGTTGAAGGCATTGATGAGCATGTAGGTCTTCTTGTTTGAGGTGATGTCGCCGCCCACGGCCTTGCCGAAAACCTTCGGATCGCCATAGACGTCAAGGTAGTCGTCTTGCAGCTGGAAGGCCAGTCCCATCTGCTCGCCGAACTTATAGAGATTTTCTGCGTCTTCCTTGGGAGCGTCGGCCAGGACGGCACCAATCTTCAGTGCGCAGGCCAGCAGTACGCTGGTCTTGAGCCGGATCATCTCGATATATTCGTCCTCGCTCACGTCGGTGCGCTTCTCGAAGTCCATGTCATACTGCTGTCCCTCACCAATCTGCAGTGCCGTCTCGGTGAAGATTTCCAATACGGGGCGCAGCTTCGAGTCGCTCACCTGCTGCATGCACCGATAGGCCAGCACGAGCATGGAGTCGCCCGAGAGGATGGCCGTGTTGGCATCCCACTTCTTGTGTACCGTCAGGTTGCCGCGTCGCATGTCGGCGTTGTCCATGAGGTCGTCGTGGAGCAGGGTGTAGTTGTGATAAGTCTCCAGTCCGATGGCGGGCAGGATGATGTCCTCGGGATAGTCCTTGTAGAGCTCATAGGCAAGCATCATGAGGATGGGGCGGATGCGCTTGCCACCTTGTGCAAGGACGTATCTCACTGGGTTGTAGAGTGACTCAGGTTGTCGGTTGTAAGGATGATTCTCAAGAATCGCGTTGATTTCATTCAACAAATCTTCAGTTGTATGCATGGCTTTTTATGTTATGATTTCGATTGACTATAGTGAGAAAACCACAGGAATGACAAACATGCACCGGCAGGGCTTGTCGTGCATGATGGCGGGCTGCCACTTGGGCATCATCTTGATGACGCGCAGGGCTTCGCGGTCCAGGCTCGGGTCGACGCTTTTCTCGAGCTTCACCTGTGACACCGTTCCGTCTTTGTTGATGATGAACGAGACGACCACCTTGCCTTGAATCTTCTGCTGCTGGGCGTTGGCGGGATAGTGGAGATTGCGCGTGAGCCACTGCATGAGCGTGGTCCATCCGCCGGGAAAGACGGGAAGCTTCTCCACGGTCTGCACTTTGTAGACGGTGTTGTCCTCCACCTGTGCGGGATTCTGAGAAGGCGTCTCAGCAACCTCTTCCTTCACGTTGGCTTCCTTGTTGAGGGCGTCGCCATCGCCCACGACGAGCGGACTGGTGGTCGACGCTATCTTCTGGGGATGGTCGGTAGCGTGGTCGGTGGCCTTCACATTCTGCGTGATCGCCTTCGATGCCGATGACTCCTGCACCGACACCATGTCGTGAGTGTCGGGGGTGGACATCATCTCCATCTCTTGCGACATCTGGTCGAGAAGTTCGTCGTTGTCGGCCGACTGCTTGGGGCTGGTCGTATACTCGAAGGCCACGAACAGCAACGACAGGGCCACGACGAGTCCCACGAGGAATCCCTCTCCCCGCCGGTTGTCAAGATTGGCGATATCAGACTTCTTTACTTCCACTGTGAATACACTAAACGGCCTCCTTTTCCGTTATCATTCTGTTAAGTTTGATGCAAAGTTACAATATTAATTGCAAAAGGACTTCCCCGAATCGTGATTTTATTCGTATCTTTGCAATATAATTAGAAAATTTAAATGAAGAAAGTTGCCATACTACTCCTGCTCACCCTTATGGCGGTGGAGATGAAAGCACAGGACAGCCGCACGGAATACAATTTCCTGCGATTGCCCGTGAGTGCCCATGCCGCCGCGCTCGGAGGCGACAACGTGAGCATCATAGAGGACGACGAAGCGCTCATCTTCAACAACCCGGCGTTGTTGTCATCTGTGAGCGACAAGACCATCAACTTCAACTATATGAACTATATGTCGGGTGTGAACATGCTCAGCGCGGCCTTCAACAAGATCGTGAAGGACCGTGCCTCGTGGGCTGCCTCGGCACAGTATATCGACTATGGCTCGATGAAGCAGACCGATGCCGACAATGTTCAGACGGGTGAGTTCAAGGCCAAGGACATCTCTGTGGCCGGCTATTTCTCCTATATGCTCACCGACCGCTTCGTGGGTGGTATCGCCATGAAGTTTATCACCTCCTATATAGGCGACTACAACTCTTTCGGCATGGGTGTTGACTTGGGCGCCAACTATTATGACGAGGACCGCGGATGGTCGGTCAGCGCCGTGGTGAAGAACCTCGGTGGACAGCTCAAGGCCTTCAATGACACCTACGAGCGGATGCCCATTGACGTGCAGATTGGCGCGTCGAAGAGCTTCAATACGCTGCCCGTGAGACTTTCGGCCTCGCTCATCGACCTGAACCACTGGGACTATCGCTTTGCCAATCACATCGTGGTGGGCGCAGAGTTTATCATCCAGCCTTCCATCTGGATTGGCGCAGGATATAATTTCCGCCAGGCCCACGAGATGAAAATCGAGAGCACCGACGGCAAGAGCAGTCATGGAGCCGGATTGAGCTTCGGCGCGGGTATGAATCTGGAGCGGTTCAAGGTGAACGTGGCCTACGGCAAGTATCATGTCTCGAGCTCGTCGCTCACGCTCAACGTTGCCTACAGTCTTTGATACAACAGAACTATGAAGAAAATCACAATAGCCATAGATGGTTACTCTTCTTGCGGCAAGAGTACCATGGCAAAGGATCTGGCCCGCAAGATAGGTTATGTCTATGTAGACACGGGAGCAATGTACCGCGCAGTGACGCTGTTTGCCCTGCGCCACAGTCTGTTCAACGCCGACGGAACGGTCAAGGCAGAACAGCTGGAGAAGCTGATGCCGGAGATCAATATCTCTTTCCGGCTGAACGCTGAAACGGGACTTCCCGAAACGATGCTCAATGAGGAATGCGTGGAGAAAGAGATCCGCGGCATTGAGGTGTCCAGCCACGTGAGTCCTATCGCAGCGCTTCCGTTTGTCAGAAAGGCGCTGGTGGCCCAACAGCAACGCATGGGCAAGGACAAGGGAGTCGTGATGGACGGAAGGGACATCGGAACTACGGTGTTTCCCGATGCCGAACTGAAAATCTTCGTGACGGCTTCGACCGACGTGCGTGCCCAGCGCCGCTACGACGAGCTTCAGGCAAAGGGAATGCCCGCCGACTTCGACGTGATCCGGAAGAATGTGGAGGAGCGCGACTATATCGATACGCACCGCGAGGTGAGTCCGCTCAGGAAAGCAGACGATGCCATACTGCTCGACAACAGCCATCTGACGATAGAGGAACAGAACAAATGGCTGCTCGACCAGTTTCAGAAAGCATCCTCAGAAGCATAAAATATAAAAGACGTGCTGCATTTTTCTTAAAAATACGATAATATCGAAACTATTCGCAATAATTTTCTTGAAAACTATTGTTTTTTAGGAAAAGATTGGTTATCTTTGCGAACGTGATAATTTTGAATTGTAATTTCAAGAAATAAGTTTTTGTTTATGTTAATTTCAATGTTTACGGTCTTTTAAACTTCGTGTTTGTCATCTCGTGAGAGATTATGAAGACAAGACAGTTAGTGAGAAATAAAAGCAAATTTAGAGTTAATTATTGGAGAGCTTCTTTGTGAAAAGTGGCTCTTTTTTTGTGCCCTTTTCTTTCTGATGCCCAACTTAGAGAGCATCAGAAAGGAAGACCCACGGCGAAATGTAAGGTGAAGTCGCGGCTGAAGTCGGGATGGAAGATGGCATAGTGCTCGTCGTTGGTCTCATAGGCGGGATTGATGGCCTTCATACCCATGTCGAAACGAAGGATGAAATAGCCGAAGTTGAGACGCAATCCCAGACCGTAGGCCACGGCAATCTGCTTGTAGAAGCTGTTGAGCTTGAACTGTCCGCCCGGTTGCTCAGCATAGTTGCGAATCGTCCAGATGTTTCCCGCATCAACGAATACCGCGCTGTTGAATTTCCAAAAGAGATGACTGCGGTATTCCACGTTCATATCAAGCTTCATGTCACCGGTCTGGTTGATGAAGTCGATGCGCCCGTCGGTTCCTTTGAACTTGCCCGGACCGAGCTCTCTGACGCTCCAGCCACGCACAGAGTTGGCACCGCCCGAGAAATAACGCTTCTCGAAGGGCAGGATCTTGCTGTTGCCATAAGGATAGGCGATGCCGAAGGCCGCATGACAGGCGATGCTGTTGTTCTCGTCGATGGTGAAGAGGTGGGTATAGTCGATGTCGAACTTGGCATATTCGGCGTAGGCAATGTTGATAAACTGGTTCTGTCCGTTGGCGTTCTTCTTGAAGTTCACTACTGCAGAGAGCGCCTGCAGCGTGTTGCCAGCGGTCTCGATATTCGTGCGTACGGCATTGGCACCGTCGTTATAGGTGAGGCCGAATCCAATCTTCATGATGAACAGGTCCTCGTAGTTGTAGCGCAGAATGGCATTGCGGTTGGTGGCATTGTCGAGATAATCCCTGCGGAAGGTATCGCTGATCCACGGCATGTAGACGTAGTTGAGGTCGACCACGTCGAAGCGGTAGTTGATATTCTGATTGCTGTTGTCCCATCTGTAGCGCCAAGCCGTAGAGAAGACCCGGCGGTGGAACTCGGGCCGGTTCTGCAAGTCCCAACTCACGGAGAGCTCCGACGTGGCCGTGCTGCGCCGGCGGAAGTCCTTGGAGAGGAAAGGCGCGACAAACTGCGGGAACGTCAACTTCGACTCGATGCTGTATTCCTCATAGTCCTTGTCCTGATAGCCTTCCAGCCCCGTGATGGCCTCGAAGGCTCCGCGCAGCTGGATGCTCAGAAGCTCGCTGCCCCGGAAGAGATTCCTGTTCTGCCAAGTCACGGCCAGCGCCGCACCGAGGTCACCTGCCGTATTGGTTCCTTCGGGCTGGATGCTCAGCGAGTTGGGCTTGTTGGTAGAGATCTGGATGTCACAGTCGAGCAGTGCCGAGTCGGGATGCTCCTTGAAAGAGATGTTGGTGTAGCGCACCGCTCCCAGTCGGGCAAAGTTGTTGTAAGTCCGGCGCAGACTGGCGTTGCTGTAGAACTCTCCAGGTCGGATGGCTGAATTCAGCTCGAGCACCCGGTGGCGCAAGTGGATGCGGTCGCTGTCGTTGCCCAGGAAGTTGACGTTGGCGATGCGATAGCGGGGGTGGGGCGTAGGCGTCTCGTCGTTGCTGGTGATATAGTTCATCAAGTGCATCGTGACGCCGATGTCATGGGAGTTGGCTGCCGAGTCGGCCTCAAACTGTATGAAGTCTTTATGGAACTTGTAATATCCCTCGTTGAGCAGGATGTTGGCTATCCGTTCGCGTTCGGCATTCAGTTCGTCGACCGTGAACCTGTGGCCAACGAGCGAATGCAGCTGCGGCTTCAGGATTTTGGCAATCGTGTCGTCGTCGATGGCCGTCTGATACCTGCTGATATAATAGGGCTCGCCGGGATGGAGCGTGTATACAGCCTTCAGCTTCTTGCCTTTCACCGTCGTCTTCAGCGAGACGTCAGCGTGCATGTAGCCCATGTTCTGCATGGCCGTACGCAGGTCGTTGCAGCTCAATTGGGCTTGAAGCGTATCGTAGGTCACGGGCTCTTCGCCCATCTTTCTCAGCGTGCGGTTGATCCATTTCGTGGAATCGCTCCCGGCCAGGGAGTAAGTGCCCAGCGGAATCTTGAAGAAGTTGAACCATTTGGAATTTGCCTTTTGGCGGATATATGGGGCCAAGAGGGCCGCATCAAATCCTTTCGTGTCGGATTTGATTTCCACTCTGTCGAGCAGATATTTGTTTTCGGGTATAAATTTCGTACTGGAGCATCCGGCCAGCAAGGCTGCACACAACAGCAGTATGATATAAGAATGTCTCAATACCTTTGATTTTACGTGCAAAGATAACATTTTTAAGTCAAGGTAAAGGAGATTAACACATTTTTTTGATGAGAAATCATTTATAATGTTTACCTTTGCAAGACAAAGGACATGATCAGTAAAAACAAAATCAAAGAGATTCGCGCCTTGGAGCGCAAGAAGATTCGCGTTGCCGAAGGACTCTTCGTTGCCGAGGGGCCCAAGGTGGTTGGCGACCTTATGCAGCGCTTTCTCCCCAAATTACTCGTTCATACGCAGCAATGGAATGCCCCTGAAGGCGAGTGGGAGGATATTGTCGTCAGCGAAGAGGAGCTGCAGCGCGTGAGTTTCTTGCAGCATCCGCAGCAGGTGCTGGCTGTTTTCCGCATTCCAGACGATCAGCACGATGACTTTCCCGTGGATGAACTGTCACTGGCCTTGGATGGCATACAGGATCCCGGCAACCTGGGTACGATCATCCGCATTGCTGATTGGTTCGGCATCAGGCATGTGTACTGTTCGCATGAGACGGCCGACGTCTATAATCCCAAGGTAGTTCAGGCCACAATGGGCAGTCTGGCTCGCGTAAAGGTCAGCTACGTAGACTTGAAAGAACTGATAGCGAGTGCTCCGGTCGACTATCCCGTCTACGGGACGCTGTTGGAAGGCAATGACATCTATAAGGAGCAACTTTCGGCCAACGGACTCATCGTGATGGGGAACGAAGGCAATGGCATCAGTCCCGAACTGAGAAAATGCGTGAATCGGAAATTGCTCATTCCTTGCTATCAGACGGATGCCACTCATCCCGACTCGCTCAATGTGGCTGTGGCAACGGCCGTGACGGTGGCAGAGTTCAGAAGAAAAATGTTTTAGAAGGCTTTATCCTGAAGATAATGGTTTGCGAATAAATAGAATAGACTATGGCAAATAACGAATATATGGTTCAACGCAGTGGGGCCTCATGTATCAGAGAGGCCTATCTGCTCTTTATCAACAATATCAAGCGTATTTTTCTCAATACCTGGAAGCCAGTCCTGGCCTTCAGTCTTGTGGCGGGATTGGGAACCTTGCTCCTTCCTCCGGTATTCAATACGGCTATGGTGGACGCGCCTCAGACCGAGCTTCAGGCCATTGCCAACTATGCGTCTACGGTCTTTGGTCCCGTTATCTACCAGATTGTTTGCTGCGGAGTGTTCTTCTGGATTTTGGCCAACGTGCAGACACTTCTGACCGGAGGAAAGCAGAAGGAGAATACCAAGCATTCATTGAAGTTCTATCTTGCTTCCGCGCTTTTCTACGTTGTCATCTTCCTCCTTCTTAATATTATCGGCTACCTGGTCGGGATAAGTCTCGTAAAAGGCGGCATGTCTGTCAACCGGCTGATGTATTGGCTGCTGATAGGGTGGGGCTTTATTGGATTAGTGTTTCTGTTGCACATCCCTGCCTATTATTACGCCACCGTCAAATGCCTGCAGCGCGTAGATCTCAATCCCTTCAAGTCGTTCCTGCCGAGTCTGTGGGGAGGAATCCGTCATTGGGGCTTCCTTTTCAAGGTGTTCTTCATCACTGGCATCATCACCTTGCTCATCAATTGCGTGGTGTTCTTGCCCACAGCCGTCATTCTCATGGCGCAGAATGTGGATGCCTACAATCAGATTGTCATGGGTGACCCGTCAGGACTGCCCTCTACATTCCCGCTGTGGATGTGCCTGTCCATCGCTTTGAGTGCTTTCATCCTTTCCTATGTGGGCATTTGGCAATACCTGAATTTCTTTATTGCCACTTGCTCTCTCGACGTGAGAGATCAGAAGAAGAAAGAGGCACAGGCTCTTGCCGCACAGCCACAAGAAACAACCGAAAAGAAATTGGATTATGAAGAATTCCACTGATATGAGTAGAACTCAGCGCGTATTGCTTATCGACCGTGACGGCACAATCTGCCAGGAACCTTCCGACGAGCAGGTCGACAGCCTTGAGAAACTGAAATTCGTGCCGGGTGTTATCGGTGCCCTCAGTTTCCTGCGCCGCCATACGGACTTCCGCTTCGTCATGGTCAGCAATCAGGACGGGCTGGGTACGCCATCTTTCCCGGAAGATACCTTCTGGCCTGTGCAGAATTTTATTCTCGACACGTTGAAAGGCGAGGGCGTGGAATTCGACGACATCAAGATCGACCGCCATTTCCCCGAAGAAAATGCTCCCACACGTAAGCCCGGGACCGGGATGCTGACGGAATATATGAACAATGCCGAGTACGACTTGGCCGACAGCTATGTCATCGGCGATAGGGATTCGGACGCCCAGCTTGCGGAGAATCTTGGGTGCAAGGCGCTGATTCTAGGTCGTGATGGTATGACATGGGAGAAAATTACCGAACTGATCTTCGCTGGAGAGCGCAAAGCTGAACTGCGGCGCATCACCCGCGAGACGGATGTCTACGTAAAGCTGGACCTCGACGGTAGCGGAAAGACCGATATCCAGACGGGCATCGGTTTCTTCGACCATATGCTCGACCAGATTGGCCGCCACGGTATGATCGACCTCACTGTGAAGACCAAGGGTGACCTCAACGTTGACGAGCATCACACCATCGAGGATACGGGTATCGTGCTGGGCGAATGCAGCCGTAAGGCTCTTGGCGACAAGCGCGGAATCGAGCGCTATGGCTTCTGTCTGCCCATGGATGACTGTCTGTGCCAGGTGGCCCTCGACTTCGGCGGACGCCCATGGCTAGTCTGGGATGCTGAGTTCAAGAGAGAGAAAATCGGAGATTTCCCCACGGAGATGTTCTTCCACTTCTTCAAGAGTCTGAGTGATTCAGCCCAGATCAATCTCAACATCAAGGCTGAGGGAGAGAATGAGCATCACAAGATAGAGGGAATCTTCAAGGCTTTCGCCCGCAGTCTGCGCATGGCAGTCAGGCGAGATATCCATCATTTTCAGTTGCCTTCCACCAAGGGACAACTGTAAGGCTGACTACCCCCCTTAATTGCATACGATAAAAATCTAACAATATCAGACATGACAGATACTTCATTGCCCAAGGTGGGCAAATATTTATTTCGTTCAGAGCCCTTCCACTGCGACTTCAGCAAGCATCTGCTGATGAGTCACTTGGGCAATCATCTGCTCAATGCTGCAGACTTCCACAGCAATGACCGTGGATTTGGCGTGAATTACCTCAATGGCATCCAGCGCACATGGGTCTTGTCGCGTCTGGCCGTGGAAATGGAGGCTATGCCGGAAATCTACGATGAGTTCTACGTGGAGACATGGTGTGAGAAAGCCATCCATTATTTCACGAGCCGCGATTTCGCCATAACGAGTAAAGCAGGCAAGGTTTTGGGTTATGGCCGAAGCATTTGGGCTATGATTGATACGCAGACCCGTCAGCCCGCAGACATCTTTGCCGTGAAGAATGGCCTCATTCAGTCGTTTGTCGAGACCGAGAAGCCTTGTCCCATTGCCAAGCCAAGCCGAGTGATGGTGCCCGATGATGCCAAACTGGTGCGTTCCATCGCAACTTATTATAATGATGTGGACTTGAACGGTCATATCAACAGCATGAAATATGTGGAGCATCTGCTTGACCTTTTTGAGCTTGATTGGTACAGAAGTCACCGCCTGAAGCGCTTCGACATTGCCTATGTGGCAGAAAGTCATCAGGGCGATGAACTTAGGTTCTATAGCCATCAAAAAGCCGATGGCGTCTTTGCTATTAAAGTGATGAAGAAATGCCCGGGTATCGAGGAGGAGCAGGAAGCCTGCAGATGCCAGCTGACTTTTGAGAAGATTGGATAGTCTCTCCGCCCCATCAACCCATTCACCCCATCAGCCCCATACCTTTGAAGGAAAGCCTGCCTTCTCTGCTAGCCAGCCTTCCAGCCAATTGCCCTTATTTGTCTGCTTTTTCAATCACGTAGAATCCAGCCTCCGAAGGATGGTCGAGAAACATCGCATCCTTCGGCTCTTTCAGCATGAGCCAAGTCATCCAAAGGTCGCCTGCAGCCCCACTGATATAGATGATGCCGAAAGCCAGCCAAAAAATGTTGCCATTGAACAATGATGCCACGGCTGGAATGATGCCGAGAATCAAACAGGGCATCATGGCTCCGGCGATATAGCGGTCCCGGCTCATCGGTTCAGAATAGTGGCAATAAGGTGTGGCGTATTTCCACAGAACTCCGAAGCTGACGTGACGGAATCCTCCTTTGTTGAGAAAGCCCATGTGAGTCCATGCAATCCCTCGTGGGCTACTACTCCGCCAGCCATAATGACCATTAGCAGCAACAAGTCCTTGACAGTCGATGTTCCAATGGGAACATGACGATACCATTCTGGCTACAAGAGCAGGAACGGGATGGAAAACACGAGGAAACCTCCCGCGAGCAGCGCAACGCTGAACACATTGGCCTGTGTTAGGCTGATAGACACTTTTCTTTTTTCCATATTCCTCGTTGTTCTGTGCATGCTTGTGGTGCAGCCGATTTTTTTCTGTTATTTGATGAATTTCATCTGTCTCTTTCCCAGCTTGCTGTCAGCCTGTATCAGGTAGATACCCTTTGGCAGACGGGCTATGTCCAGTTCGCACTCTTGTTGGCCCGCCCGCTGCGTAATGAGCAGCTTGCCCTTGATGGAATAGATGCGGATGGAGGTTGGAGCCGCCAGTCCGCCGACATGAACCGTCTCGTGGTTGGGACTGAGCGTAAAGGCCACCTCGCCTGAGCGGAGGGTGGGTTGGCTGATGGCGTCAGGTTGTTGAAAAAGACATTGTACCAAGATTCGTCGAACTTCGTGTTCAAGTATCTGAATGCGAGATAGACCGCTCCGTCAGTCTGGGGAATGGCTATGTCCTTCCTCACCAGATGCGTCTGGTCCATAGACAAATAGTTGTCGCCCCTCACGTCCAACAGCACCTCTCTCGCTGTAGCCTCGCGGGGGTCCCGACTGCCAGTCAGCATGTAGAGGGCTATGGTGTCGTTGTCGCCCATGCGGGACATAAAGCCCACATTCCAAAACTCGATGGAGTCGATTTTGCCCTCCTGGTTGATTTCCAAAGGTGGGGAGACAAGCCAATCGTCGGCTGCGCCAACTTTCATGCCGGGGGCATAGTCGTGGTAGAGTCCGTTGTAGATTGCCCATCCAGGTCCTTCGGTGTCGCCGAGACGGTATTGCTTCCAATCTTTCGCTTGCTCCTTGCTGTTGAATGTGAAGTGGATGGTGTCTTCGTTATCATCAGCTGCCTCTGTGGGGTAGGAGGGGGAGAGCGGAAGTTGAGGAGCCGGAACTTTGGCCTTTGCTCCAGCCATGGACATTACGAGTAATGCACTGCAAAGTAGAAATTTTCCCATTGTCTTATTATTTAATAGATGTAGAATTAAACGCATGTTTTTTCTGTATGCAAATATAGGCAAAAATCCTAAAAGGCCAAAGTATTTTGCAATGTTTTCATCGCCTCTGTTGCTTTCGGCAGGGCGATGAACGGTCTGTCCATACAAACGCAGGGAGCGGCATGGCGCTCCCTGCATGATATTGCCCATGGATTGCCATGGAAGACTTTCATTCCTGTGTGTTGGACAAGGATTTGTGGCGGCGCACGAGATAGCGGATGATGAAATAGACCAAGGCGATTGCTACAATCATGCAGATGACCACCTTGATGTATTCACCGTATTCCAATATCTTGTCGTGGAGTTGCTCTTCCGGCACAATGTCGTGGAGATACCAGCCCAAGACGGCGAGTATGGCGTGCCATGCACCGGCGCCGATGGTGGTGTAGAGCAGGAATTTCCAATAGTTCATCTTTGCCAGTCCGGCGGGAATGGATATCAGGTGGCGAATGCCGGGAATGAGCCGTCCCGTTATGGTGGCCACCATGCCATGGTCGTCAAAATACTTCTCGCTCTTCTCCACCTTGCTCTGATTGAGCAGGCAGAGGTGGCCCAGTCGGCTGTTGGCAAACTTGTAGATGATGGGGCGGCCCAGGTAGTAGCCGGCCAGATAGTTGATGGTGGCTCCGGTCATGGCTCCCAAGGTGGCGAAAAGCACCACAAGCCAGATGTTGATGTGGCCGGCGGCGGAATGGTAGGCAGCGGGAGCTACAACGAGCTCGCTGGGTACGGGAATCACGGTGCTCTCAAGGAGCATCAGAATGTAAATCGTCGCGTAGTTGAGATTTGACAACAGGGATGATATCCAAGACATTTTATTAATAATTAGTTATTCGTTACAAACAATCTTCCAATAATCTTCCGGACGCACATTCTCCGGAATCTTCTCGCCGAAGACGTTTTCCACTTCGTCGGGATCAAAGTTACAAGCCAATTTTAGATATTTTCTGTATCCGTCCATATCATTTAAATGCAGACAGTCGTCGGCCAGATAAGCAAATCCCGATTGGATGTCCTCGTCGGTGGTGTGGAGAATATATTTATGGATGGAATAGGCATAGCCCCACTGTTCGCAGTCGTGCAGTACCATGCAGATGGCGATGAGCACTCTTGTCGTCGACTGTGACATGATAATGGCTTTGTTGAAGCATATCTGGGCCTCAGTGATGCGGCTGCTTAGCAGATACAGATAGGCTTTGAAGACATACACCTGCCAGCATTCTACGTTGGGCATCGTGAACATGGTGTTGGCACGCAGTTGTGCCTCGTCGCTGAGTCTCATTGAGTTTAGGCAGAGACAGAGCTGACGCGTCACCTCATACAGGTTGTCATCAACGGCCGACAACTCATCTATTGCCTGCTCCAACTGTCGGCGGGCCAGTGGATATTGCTTCATGGCCATGTGGGCCACAGCCTGAAAAGCCAAGCCCAAACCGTGATTGCCCACCGCTGTGTAGCGTTCGTAATAAGAAAGGGCTTCTTCGTACTTGCCTAGGGTGAAGAGGCCATTAGCCTTGTTGAGCAGAGCCTCGTCGTCGTTCGGATTGATGGCGATGCTGTATTCGCTGCTCTCTATGGAATCGTGGATGTCGTTGCGCAGAAACTGCGATGTGGCCAGCGTGTTCCAGTAGGGCGATGAGTAGGGATCCTTGTCGAGCAGTTGGTTGAAGATCTTCTCGCTCTCTTCGTAGTGGCCGTTGTAGAGCGCTATCCGGCCTTTTGCCTCCTGATAATCTACTTGGTCGGGCTCGTTGGAGAGGCTGAGCCAATGCTGCGCATAGTTCATCTGATAATAGTCGCACATCAGCAGTGACACGTCCAGGACGAAGTCTGCGCGGTCGTCCTCGTCCTCAAGGTGGTCGTAGGCATCTTCCAGATACTCCTCAGCCTCTTTATTCTTGCCTCTGAACAGCAAGATTTCGGCGTAGAGATAATAATAGTCGAGATCATTTGTATCTTCGATTTGCTCAAGATACATCTCGGCCTTGTTGGGATCTTTATGGAGGATAAGCTCAACCCGGGCCTTGAACACCAGAGGACGTAGAGAGTGGGGAAAAATAGATATTGCCTCATCGCAGACTTTCTGTGCTTCGTCATCGCGGTGCTGTATGTGGTAGTATTCAGCAATTGTGGCTAAATCGTCTGAATCCAAAAATACGGAGAAGCCTTTTTGTTTGGCTTCTTCGTATTTCGATAATTTTTCTTTAAACTCTTTTGAGTTGAAGAATTCGTCCATTGAAAAATGTTTGGTTCTACTTACTTCTTCTGCATCTTTGCCCAAGTGTCCTTCAGACCGACGGTCTTATTGTACACCGGGTGCTCGGTGGTACCATCGGGATCGGCCATGAAGTAGCCGACGCGCTGGAACTGCAGATACTCGCCAGGCTTGCGCTCGGCGGCGTATTTTTCTACATAGCATTCTGTGAAGACGTGCAGGCTCTCGGGGTTGAGCAATTCGCGGAAGTCGCGGTCGTCGGCAGATGGATTCTCCACGCTGAACAGACGGTCGTACTCGCGCACCTCGGCCTTCACGCAAGCATCGGCACTCACCCAGTGGAGCGTGCCCTTCACCTTGCGGTTGGCACCTGCCATGCCGCTCTTGCTCTCGGGATCATATTCGGCCTGAATCTCTACGATCTTGCCCTCAGCATTCTTCGTACAGCCTGTGCACTTCACGATGTAGGCATTCTTCAATCGAACCTCCTTGCCGGGAGTCATGCGGAAGAACTTCTTCGGAGCGTCCTCCATGAAGTCGGCGCGCTCAATCCAGAGATTGCGGGTGAACGTGATGATGTGGCTTCCTGCGTTTTCGTCCTCAGGATTGTTGATGGCCTCGAGCTCTTCGCTCTTGCCTTCGGGATAGTTGGTGATGACGAGCTTGATAGGATCAAGAACAGCGCTCACGCGGGTGGCGCGCTTGTTGAGATCCTCGCGCACGGCAGCCTCCAGAAGGGCCATGTCGTTCAAGGCGTCGAACTTGGTGTAGCCAATCGACTTGATGAAGTTGCGGATGCTCTCCGGACTATAGCCGCGGCGACGCATACCACACAGAGTCGGCATGCGCGGGTCGTCCCATCCACGGACGAGGTGTTCGTCGACGAGGGTGTGGAGCTTGCGCTTCGACATTACCGTATAAGTGAGATTCAGACGGTTGAACTCAATCTGTCGTGGACGATAGTTGTTGAGGCCTTTGGCTGCGCTGCCATCGTACTCCTTCAGCAAGTCAACGAACTTGTCGTAAAGAGGACGGTGAGGCACAAACTCCAGCGTACAGATGGAGTGGGTGACGCCTTCAAAGTAGTCGCTCTGTCCGTGGGCGAAGTCGTACATGGGATAGCAGTGCCACTTTGTGCCAGTGCGGTGATGAGGTGTCTGAATGATGCGGTACATGATAGGGTCGCGGAAGTGCATGTTGGGATTGGCCATATCGAGTTTGGCTCTCAACACCATGCTGCCTTCAACGGCCTCGGGAGTGTTCATCTTCTGGAAGAGTTCCAGATTCTCCTCGATGGGGCGGTCGCGATAGGGCGAGGCAACACCGGGAGTTGTGGGTGTGCCCTTCTGTTCGGCAATCTGTTCAGAAGTCTGCTCGTCCACGTAGGCATAGCCCTTCTTGATCATCCAGATGGCAAAGTCCCACAGCTTCTGGAAATAATCAGAGGCGTAATAGATGTGGCCCCAGTGGAATCCCAGCCATTTGATGTCGTTGAGTATATTCTCTACGTATTCTGTATTCTCCTTGCTTGGATTTGTGTCGTCGAATCTCAGGTTGCAAATGCCATTGTAGCGTTCAGCTACGCCGAAGTCCATGCAGATGGCTTTGGCATGACCTATATGCAGATAGCCGTTGGGCTCGGGCGGAAAGCGCGTCTGAATGCGGCCGTCGTTCTTGCCTTCGGCGAGGTCTTCTTCAACCAATTGCTCCACAAAACTTAGGCTGTGTTTCTCTTCTGTTTCAGCTTCTGTTTTCGTTGTCATGATGATAATCTTGTTGATTCTGTTATCTTGTTGCTAATATTTTGCAAAGATAGCAAAAAGATTGGAGATAGCCGTTTGGTGAATCCTTTTTTTCACGGGCCATTTTTCATAGCTTACAATCTTTAACAGAAATCCCATCTATAGCAACCGTTCAGCCAATCAGTCGAAGCGCAAGGACATGTCAAAGGTATGCAGGAGAGAAAATAAAAAAGCCCGCCAAAGATTATACTTCTCTTTGGCGGGCTCAATTATTCATGCTGTATTAGAAATCTTCCATCGTCACTTCTTTGGGACGTTTGGGAGTATCTTTCTTTTTCGTGTCGGTTGTTGCCGATTCCTTCTTCTGACTCTTCTGGTCGGGCGTTGACTCATCGGCATTCGCGTTGTTGTCGGTCGTTATGGGATTACCGTCCTCGTCGAGCTGGATCTCCTCATTGACAATCTCGGTTGAGTCGGAGACTGCCGTGTGCTTCGTGGGCTGCACGTAGCTGGCGCACTCATACATATCCTTCGTGATATCAGGATCGGATGACGGCTGGAACTTTGCGTGATAATGCTTGAACCGCGAGTCGCCGAGTAGCGACTGCAGGAAGTAGCCACAGATGGGCAGTGCCGTTCGGCTTCCCTGTCCTAGGGCACCGGTGCGGAAGTGGATGCTGCGGTATTCGCCCCCCACCCAGGCACCGACGACGAGATTGGGACTGACACCCATGAACCATGCGTCGGAGTGGTTGTTCGACGTTCCCGTCTTGCCTCCCCAGTCGCAGTCGTTGTAGTTGCCGACGTATCCGTTGAGGCTCTGTGATGTGCCGCCGGGCTCACGCAGACCTCCCATCAGCATTTGCTGCATGAGGAACGCGCTCTTGTAGGGCACAGCCTGCTCGCTCTCGTCGGGAGCTACATAGACTTCCTTTCCTTTGGAATCGACGATGCGCGTGACGAGTACTGCATCGTGATGCTTGCCGTTGTTGGCGATGGTGCAGTAGGCATCAGCCAGTTCGAGAAGGTTGACGTCGCTGGAACCCAGGGCCAACGAAGGCGTGTCGTCGAGCGGACTCTGAATACCCATCTTCTGGGCGGTCTCGATAATCGACTTGATGCCGACCTCCTGACCGAGTCGGACGGCTATGGAGTTGATACTCTTTGCGAAGGCACTCTTCAAGGGGATGGAGTCGCCAGAGAAGGAACCGTTGGCGTTGGTGGGCGTCCAGGTGACTTCCTTCTTCTGAATCTTGTCGTAGACCTGCATAGAGATGTATTCGTCGCGGCGCTTGTCGCAGGGAGTCAGTCCCTGGTTCATAGCCTCAGTGTAGACGAACAGCTTGAAGGTAGAGCCCGGCTGACGCATGGCCTTCACCTTGTCGTATTTCCAAGTGTTGAAATCCACGTCGCCTACCCATGCCTTCACAGCGCCCGACTGCGGTTCCATGGCTACAAAGGCGCAGTGCATGAAGTGTACCATATAGCGGATGGAGTCCATCGAAGAGAGCGTCATCTCCTTGTAGCCCTTCTCATAGTCGAAGACCTTCACCTTGTGGGGCAGATTCATGAAGTATTCCACCGAATCGGGATTGTTGGGATATTTGGCTACGAGCTGCTTATAGTAAGGCAGACGGTGGGCGATGTTCTCGATGAAACCGGGAATCACCTGTCCGTTCTCATCTATCCAGCACTCGCGTCTGTTCCAAGGACCCCAGTGGTTCTCGAAGTTGCGCTGAACCTGCTTCATCTGTTTGATGGCAGCCTCCTCGGCGTATTTCTGCATACGTGAGTCGAGCGTCGTGTAGATTTTCAGTCCGCTCGAGTACAAGTCGTAGCCGTTCTCGTCGCACCATGGCTTGAGATAGTCGGCCACGGCGTTGCGGAAGTATTGGGCAATGCCGTCGTAGTTTTCCTCAATATGGAGGTTGAGCTTGATGGGCAGTTGCTTCAGCGAGTCAAGCTCTTCATGACTGAGGTCGCCGTGGGTGTACATATTGGTGAGCACCTGATTGCGGCGGTTCAGAGAATTCTCAGGATTCGTACGCGGATTGTAGTACGACGTGGCTTTCAGCATACCCACGAGCACTGCGCACTGGTCTGTGGTGAGGTTCTTCGGCGTTGTATTGAAGTAGGTGCTGGCACCTGTCTTGATACCGAAGGCGTTGGAGCCGAAATCGACCGTGTTGGCATACATGGTGAGGATTTCCTGCTTGCTGTAGACGGTCTCCAACTTTGTGGCGATAATCCACTCCTTACTCTTGATGATGAGAATGCGCAAGCCGGGGATGTGGCCGAGCAGACCCGTTGAGTACTGCGAGCGCACGCGGAACATGTTTTTGGCCAGCTGCTGCGTGATGGTCGACGCACCACGTCCGTCGTGGCGGAGCACGGCGTCCTTGGCGGCGGCAAAAAGACCGATGGGATCGATGCCGAAATGCTTGTAGAAACGTTCGTCCTCAGTGTCGATGAGCGCCTTGAAAAAGGCTGGATTCACCTCATCGTACTTCACCGGCGTACGGTTTTCGTTGAAATACTTTCCAATCAGTACTCCGTCGGCTGAGTAGATTTCTGAAGCCTGTGAGGTCTGAGGATCGAGAATGCCTGAAAAATAACCGGGTGATTTTCCAAAGAGCCAAAGGAAGTTGATATCAACGGCGCCCAGATAGAGGAAGAACGCCACGATGAGAGACACAAATCCTATGAGAGTCTTTGTATACCAAGCCTTTCCGCGGTATAGATTCTTATACCAGGGCCAGAAGGCTTTTATCTTCTTCCAACTCCATTGGAGGAATCTCTTGATCTTATTCATAGATAAAAATGTCTAAAATAATCTTTTTCAAAACTTTTAAAGTATATCGCAAAATTACGAAAAATCACTCGAATTAAGACTATCGTCTATATAATTTATAATTTCTTTAACGTTGTCGGGATGAAACCATCGGATGTCGGCATCGCGTTTGAACCACGTGAGCTGTTTGCGCATGTAGCGACGCGTGTTGGACTGGATGTGGAGAATGGTGTCGTCGAGCGTAACCAGTCCGTCGAGATATTCGAAGGACTCCTTGAAGCCAACGGTGTTCAGCGCGTTTGTGTGGCGCTGGGGGTATACAGCCAGTGCCTCGTCGAGCAGTCCCTGGTCGATCATCTTCACTACCCGGGCGTTGATTCGGCCATAGAGCTCCTCACGGTCGCGGTTGAGACCAATGCGGATGATGCGGAAGGGGCGGAGCTTAGTCTGATGGGTGAGGAATGAGGAGAAGGGCTTGCCGGTCATCAGGCAGATTTCCAGGGCGTGAACCAGACGCCGCGGATTTTTCCGGTCGACGACTTTCCAGTATTCCGGGTCGAGCAGGCGCAGTTGCTCGGCCAGAGGCTCAAGCCCTTCTTCGGCCAGCCGGCGCTTGAGCTCGGCGCGCGTCTCCTCGTCGACTGTCGGAATATCGTCGATGCCCTTGCATACAGCGTCGATATACATCATGGAGCCTCCCGTGAGCAGAGCGACGGGATGCTCGGGATGGTAGGAACGGGATTCTTGAAAAAGTCTAGGAAGCAGCTGCAAGACATCCTGCTCGTAGAGGCTTGCGCTGTAGTAGTCGTCCAAGTGGCGGGTGCCGACAAAAAAATGTGGTACTCGCCGCATCTGCTCTTCAGTAGGTGCGGCGGTACCAATGGGTATTTCGGCATATACCTGTCGCGAGTCGGCGTTGATGATGGGTATATGTAAGTGTTCGGCCACGGTGAGGCAGAGTTCTGTCTTGCCCACACCCGTCGGGCCTAATATGACGATGAGCGTGTCCAACGGTTAGCGGATGATGCCTCGTTTGGAAGAGCTCACGAAGTCGATGATGTACTGAATCTCGGGCGTGACCTGCAGATTCTTCTTGATTTCCTCTATACCCTCAGCAAGAATTCCCTTGGAATACAGCAGGCGATAGGCGTTGTGGATGAGTTCGATGAGCTCGTTGCTGAATCCGTGGCGGCGCAGACCCACGATGTTGACTCCTGCATAGCGGATGGGCTCCTTGCCGGCGATGATATAAGGCGGAATGTCCTGTGAGAAACGACTTCCTCCCTGAATCATCACATAGCCGCCGATGTGGCAGAACTGATGGCAGAGCACCTCGGCAGAGATGATGGCATTGTCGTCGACCCTCACCTCACCGGCAAACTTTGTGGAGTTGCCGATAATCAGGTGGGAACCGAAGAAGCAGTCATGAGCGATGTGCATGTTCTCCATCAGCAGGTTGTGGTCGCCCACCTGGGTGGTGCCTTTCGAAGCCGTGCCGCGCGAGATGGTCACGTTCTCGCGGATGGAGTTGAAGCTGCCCACCTCGCAGATGGTATCCTCACCTTTGAATTTGAGGTCTTGTGGCTTGGTGGATATGCTGGCACCCGGAAATATTTCGTTGTTGCTTCCTATGCGGGCGCCATAGTTGATGGTGACACTATTCTGGAGTACGTTGTTGTCGCCCATCACCGTGTTGCGGTCGATATAGCAGAAGGGACCAATAATGTTGTTGTCTCCCAACTTAGCTTCGGGATGTACGTAGGCTAGAGGACTAATCTGATTCATTCTTTCCCTTTACTTGTTTTTAATAATTTGTGCTGTGAATGTGGCTTCTGATACGACATGGTCGCCGACGAAGACATAACCCTTCATCGAACTGATGCCGTGGCGGACGGGGTGGAGCAGCTCTACCTTGAAGAGCAATGTGTCGCCCGGGACAACCTTGTCGCGGAACTTCACGTCGTCGATCTTCAGGAAGTAGGTCGACCAGCGCTCAGGCTCTTCCAACTGACTCAGGACGAGCAGCCCGCCGCACTGTGCCATGGCCTCAATCTGCAGTACGCCCGGCATGACGGGCTCACCGGGGAAGTGGCCCTGGAAGAAGGGCTCGTTGGCCGTGACGTTCTTGATGCCGACGATGCTCGTAGCACCCATGGCCACAACCTTGTCGACCAACTGCATGGGATAGCGGTGGGGCAGCAGCTGACGGATGCGGATGTTGTCCATCAGTGGCTCCTCATTGGGATCGTAGATAGGAGCCTGCACCTCATGCTTGCGGATTTCCTTGCGCATCAGTCGGGCAAACTTGTTGTTGATGGTGTGGCCCGGACGGGTGGCGATGATGCGGCCCTTGATGGGCTTGCCGATGAGGGCCATGTCGCCGACGATGTCGAGCAGTTTGTGACGCGTGCATTCGTTCTCCCACATCAGCGGACGGTGCTGGATGTAGCCGGGCTGCGAGGCGTCCATGTGGGGCACGTGGAGCAGGTCGGCCAGCTGGTCGAGCTTCTCCTGAGAGACAATCTGCTCATAGATGACGATGGCGTTGTCGAGGTCGCCGCCCTTGATGAGATTGTGCTCAAGCAGGGGCACGATGTCGCGTACGAAAACGAATGTGCGGGCAGGAGCAATCTCCGTGGCGAACTTGTCGGCGGCGTCGAGGGTGGCAAACTGCGAGGCGATGAACTTCGAGTTGAAGTTGCACATGGCCGTGATGGAGAATTCGCTGTCGGGAAGGATGGTGATGCACGAACCGGTCTCCTCGTCCTTCACTTCAATCTTCTTGCGGATGATGTAGTAGTCCTTGGGAGCGTTCTGCTCCTGAATGCCTACCTCCTGAATCTTCTGTACGAAGATGATGGCAGAGCCGTCGAGGATGGGGAATTCGGGACCGTTCACCTGGATGAGGCAGTTGTCTACACCGAGTGCGTATAGGGCTGCCATGGCGTGCTCGATGGTTCCCACGCGGGCCTCGCCTTGGGCAACGACCGTTCCGCGCTGCGTGTCGACCACGTGTTCGGCAATGGCATCGATGATGGGTTGGCCTTCAAGGTCGATGCGCTGTATCTTATATCCTGTATTTTCTGGAGCTGGGTTGAAAGTAACTGTCAGGTTGATGCCTGTGTGCAGTCCTTTTCCAAAGAGTGTGAAACTGCCTTTGAGGGTTGTCTGTTTCAAAGTGTCCATTATGTATTTGTTATTTTATTTTCTTTTTTAATTCTTCAATTTCCTGTTGCATCTGATACATCTGCTTGTAGATGGCGGGCAACTTCTGGAAGATGGCCTGACTCTTGAAGTAGGGAAGCTTTTCCATAGGCGGAGTGCCGATGAGTTGCTGGTTGCTCTTCAGGCTGCTGGGCACACCCGACTGGGCACCCAGGAATACTTTGTCGCCGATGGTGATGTGGCCGGCAATGCCCACCTGACCACCGAACATACACCACTGGCCCACCTTGGTGGAACCGGCGATGCCCACCTGGGCCGACATCACGGTGTTGGCGCCTACCTCAACGTTGTGGGCTATCTGTACGAGGTTGTCGAGCTTCACGCCCTTATGGATGATGGTGCTGCCCATTGTGGAACGGTCAACGCAGGTGTTGGCGCCAATCTCCACGTCGTCTTCAATCGTGACGATGCCAATCTGAGGAATCTTGTCGTAACCATTGGCTGTTGGAGCGAAACCAAAGCCATCGGCACCGATGACCGAACCGGCATGGATCGTGACATTGTTGCCAAGACGGCAACCATAATAGATGACGACATTGGGATAAAGCTTCACGTTGTCGCCAATCTTTACGCCGTCGCCGATATATACATTGGGGTAAATTTGCGCATTGTCACCAATGACTGCACCATCGCCAACCACTGCAAACGGTCCTACGTAAGCATCCTTGCCGATCTTGGCTGAGGGGGAGATGGAAGCGCTCTCGGAGATACCCTTCTTGCGGGGCATTGCGCTGGAATAGAGCTGGAGAAGACGGGCCACGCAGTCGCGGGCGTTCTCAACAATAATCAATGTAGGCTTCACGGCCTTCTCTATGGCAATGGCGGCATCGACGAGCACGATAGTCGCCTCGGTGCTATCGAGATAATGTGCGTATTTAGGACTGGATAAGAATGAAATGGCTCCAGGGACACCTTCTTCAATCTTGGCGAAAGTATGCACCGTGGCATTCTCGTCGCCTACTATGCGTCCCTTGATGAAATCTGCAATTTGCCTTGCTGTAAATTCCATGTTGATAAATTAATAGCTATTTTAATTTTGCAAATGTAGCAAAAAATATTTATCCCGCCAAAACTTACCGCATTATTTAGTATTTTATAGGCTTTGCAATAATCTTGCACTCAGCGTTTGGCAAGAAACGTTCTATCAAGTTCCGACTTTTATAATCGTCAGTTGACGGAACAGAAGCTTTACATCAGCATGTATTTATGCCGTCATTTTTAGACCTGAAATGGGCTATTTGAAATTTTCTGTGGAGAGTTTTTGCTTTCCGACGAACGTCGGACGGCATCAATAAACGCACTATGAAAGACGACTTGGGCATAACGATTCGTGAAGAGAATGATTTCGGGGTAGGCTACATTGACTAAAAAACAGTTGAAAACCGAGAGATGATGAGCGTACCACTGAGCGGTAACGTGTTTACCACCGAGCGGTAATGCTTTTACCACCGAGTGGTAATGCTTTTACCACCGAGTGGTAATCCAAACATTTTTCGTAAAGATACTAGGAACTATAAGAATTCTCAAATTCTCTAATTCACAAGACTTACAATTCTTTCTGGTTGAGAATCAGAGATTAATCCTGCAAGCTACAAAAAGAAAAAAGGCAAAGAACTGAATCTTTGCCTTTTGTAATATGGATGAGTGGGGATACGCTGATTATAGCTTCTCGAGCTCTTTAGCCATCTGCTCCTGCAGGGCCTTGGCCTTAGCGGCACTGGCCTCTGCAAAGTCGTCTTCGCTGGAGGCATAGATGATGCCGCGCGAAGAGTTGACGAGCAGGCCGCAGTCCTTGATCATTCCGTACTTGCAGACTTCCTCAAGACTTCCACCCTGAGCGCCAACGCCGGGGACAAGCAGGAAGGAGTTGGGAGCCACCTTGCGGACATCACCGATGAGCGAGCCGCGGGTTGCACCAACAACAAACATCAGGTTGTCGGTTGTGCCCCATTCCAGTCCTTTTGCCAGGACGCGCTCGAAGAGACGGACGCCTTCCTCGTTCTTCGTCATCTGGAAATCCATGCTGCCGGCATTCGACGTCAGAGCAAGAAGGATCACCCACTTTCCCTCGTAGTTGAGGAAGGGAGTCACGGAATCCTGGCCCATGTAGGGAGCCACTGTGAGGGCATCCACGTCGTATTCGTCGAAGAACGTGCGGGCGTACATGGCAGATGTGTTGCCTATGTCGCCACGCTTAGCGTCAGCGATGATGAAATGATGGGGATAGTTCTCCTTGAGGTATTCAACGGTACTCTCGAAAGCTGCTATGCCTTTCACGCCCATGCTCTCATAGAAAGCCATGTTGGGCTTGTAGGCTACGCAGTATGGAGCGGTAGCATCGATGATCTGTTTGTTGAAAGCTACTACCGGATCCGGCTCGTTGAGCAGAAACGGAGGAATCTTATTCAGGTCGGTGTCCAGACCCACACAGAGGAATGATTTCTTGGCGAAGATCTGTTCCACCAGTTCTTTTCTTGTCATGATGGTTGTGTTATGAATGTTTACAATTCGTTTTCTTTCAGTTTCTCGGCATTCTCCGCAACGGTAAGTGCGTCGATCATGCCTTGGATGTCGCCATTGAGGAATCCTTGCAGGTCGTGAGTGGTGTAGCCGATGCGGTGGTCGGTGACGCGGCCTTGGGGGAAGTTGTACGTACGGATCTTGGCCGAGCGGTCGCCAGTTGAAACCAGCGACTTGCGGCGGCTGGCAATATCGTCGACATACTTCTGATGCTCGCGGTCGTAGATGAACGTGCGCAGTCTTGAGAGTGCGCGCTCCTTGTTCTTGGGCTGGTCGCGGGTCTCGGTACATTCGATGAGGATTTCCTCCACTTCGCCCGTGTTGGGATTCTTCCAGGGGTAGCGCAGACGTACGCCGGACTCCACCTTGTTCACATTCTGTCCACCAGCGCCACTCGAGCGGAAGGTATCCCACTTGATGTCGCCCTCGTTGATGTTGACCTCGAACTTGTCGGCTTCGGGCAGCACGGCCACTGTGGCAGCCGACGTGTGCATTCGGCCTTGCGTCTCAGTGGCGGGCACACGCTGAACGCGATGGACGCCCGACTCGTATTTCAACGTGCCGTAGACGTTCTCGCCCGAAACGGCAAAGTCGATCTCCTTGTAGCCACCCACGGCACCGGGCGATATGCTCGTCACGCTCACGTTCCAGTGCTTCGACTCGCAGAACTTCTTATACATATTAAATAGGTCGCCTGCGAAGAGAGCAGCCTCGTCGCCACCGGCTCCCGCACGAATTTCCATCTGAACGTTCTTGGCGTCCTCCGGATCCTTGGGGATGAGGAGCAGTTTTATTTCTTCTTCAATCTTGGGTTGCAAAGCCTCGTTCTCGGCCAGTTCCTCCCGCGCCATGTCCTTCATGTCGGCATCGCTGTCGTTGGCAATGATGTCCTTGGCCTCCTTGATGGCATTGAGGCAGGCGGTGTATCGCTTCTTGGCATCCATGATGTCGCCCAGGTCCTTGTATTCCTTGGTGAGCTTCACGTAGCGGGGCTGGTCGGCAATCACCTCAGGGTCGGTAATCAGCGTGGACACTTCCTGATAACGGGCGTCGAGACCGTCGAGTTTCTGTAGTATCTGATTGTCTTGCATTTGTACTTTTGGAGTTCTTCTACAGCTCCGGCACAATCCAGGCAACTGTAGAATTCTTAAAACTTAATATTCAAAGGTGCCGTAGGGGCTCTTGATGGTGAGACTCTTTGCGCCTTCCTCGATGTGGCCCACCACCTGAGCGTCGATGTTGAAGCTCTTGCTGATGGCTATCACCTTGTCGGCAACCTCAGGACGGACGTAGATCTCCATGCGGTGGCCCATGTTGAACACCTGGTACATCTCTTTCCAGTCAGTGCCGGAGCAGTCGTGAATGGCCTTGAACAGAGGCGGAATGGGGAAAAGATTGTCTTTCACCACCTTGCAGTTGTCGCCGACGAAGTGCATCACCTTGGTCTGTGCGCCACCCGTGCAGTGTACCATTCCGTGAATCTCGGGGCGCAGCTCGTCGAGCAGACGCTTGATTACCGGAGCGTAGGTGCGGGTGGGGGAGAGGACGAGCTTGCCGGCATTGACGGGACTGCCCTCGACGGGATCGGTCAGCTTGTACTTGCCGCTGTAGACCAGTTCGTCGGGAACGGCAGCATCGTAGCTCTCAGGATATTTTGTGGCCAGGTATTTCGCGAAGACGTCGTGGCGGGCGCTCGTCAGTCCGTTGCTGCCCATACCTCCGTTGTACTCATGCTCGTAGGTAGCCTGTCCTGTTGAGCTGAGTCCCACGATGACATCGCCCGGACGGATGTTGGCATTGTCGATGACATCCGAGCGCTTCATGCGGCAGGTGACGGTAGAGTCGACGATAATGGTGCGCACGAGGTCGCCCACGTCGGCTGTCTCACCGCCAGTGGGCCAGATGCCGATGCCCATCTTGCGCATGTCGCTGAGGATTTCGTCGGTGCCATTAATGATCTCTGAGATCACCTCGCCCGGAATCAGCATCTTGTTGCGGCCGATGGTAGAGCTTACGAGGATGTTGTCCACTGCGCCCACACAGAGCAGGTCGTCGGTGTTCATCACGATGGCGTCTTGCGCGATGCCCTTCCATACGCTCAGGTCGCCCGTCTCTTTCCAGTACATATAAGCCAGGCTCGACTTTGTGCCGGCACCATCGGCGTGCATGATGTTGCAATAGTCCGGGTCGCCGCCCACGATGTCGGGCATGATTTTACAGAAAGCCTGTGGGAAGATTCCCTTATCGATATTCTTGATGGCGTTGTGAACGTCCTCCTTGGCTGCGCTCACGCCTCTCTGCATGTATCTGTTGGTCATTATATTTTGTGTTTTAGTCTTTTCTATTCCAAAATTCCCACGAGGCGAAAGCTTGCAGCAGAAGCATTTCCAAGCCGTTCTTCACCGTTGCTCCCTGTTCGCGTCCGCGTTTCAGGAAGAGGGTCTCGTCGGGGTTGTATATCAAATCGTAGAGCAACGTGTGGGTGTCCATTGCCTCATAGGGCAACTGCGGGCACTCGTCGGCGTGGGGGTACATGCCCACTGGCGTGCAGTTGACGACCACGTTGTATTCCTTTATCAGTTCAGCCGTCACCTCATCGTAGGTGATGAATCCGTTGCCATGCTTCGTGCGGCTCACGAATATCGTCTGCATGTTGAGCGATTTCAAGCCGAAGTTGATGGCTTTCGACGCACCGCCAGTGCCCAGGATGAGCGCTTTCTTCTGAGCCGGCTCAAGAAGCGGCTCAATGCTGCGGGTGAATCCGATGACGTCGCTGTTGAAGCCTTTCAGAAAGACCTTGTCGCCTTTGTGTGTCACGCGGATTACATTGACGGCACCGATGGCTTCGGCCTCGGGACTGATGGCGTCGAGAAACTTGATTACTTGTTCCTTGTAGGGGATGGTCACGTTGAGACCGCGCAGTTCGGGATTGCGGTCCAATATTTCGGTCAGTCCATCTATCGAGGGAATCTCAAAATTGATGTATTTGGCATTGATGTGCTCATTCTCGAATTTCTCGTTAAAATAAGAAATCGAGAAGGAGTGGCCGAGGGGGTATCCTATGAGTCCGTATTTGTCCATACAAAGGTCAATTTTAATTCTGTTGCTCTATATATAATAATGTACGGTGGCGTTGCTATTTCTCGGCAAGGTACATCGTACAGATGCCGAAGGTGAGTCGGCGGAATGAGGCGTTGGCAAAGCCGGCCTTGTTGAAGATGCGCATCATCTCCTCGCCTTGCGGGAAGGCCTCGATGGTCTTCGTCAGATATTCGTAAGCGCTGCGGTCCTTGCTGATCATTCGTCCGTAGAGGGGCAGCACCGTGTTGCTGTAGATCTTGAACAGCTGCTTCATGGGGAACGTCACCGGTGTGGTCAGCTCTACGATGCTCAGGTGGCCGCCGGGCTTCAGCACGCGATGAATCTCCTTCAGTCCCTGATCAAGATTCTCGAAGTTGCGGATGCCGAACGCTGCGGTGACGGCATCGAAACTGTCGTCGGGGAAACTGAGTGCCAGACAGTCTTCCTTGGCAAAGCTGATGACGCTGTCCAGACCCAGTTTCTTCACCTTTTGTGCACCGATTCTCATCATCTCTTCCGAGATGTCGGCTCCGATGAGTTGTTTGGGCTGAAGCTTCCGGGCAGCGAGGATGGCGAAGTCGCCTGTGCCTGTCGCAATATCGAGCATGCGCTGCGGATGAGACGGCTGCAGCGCATTGATGGCACGGTTGCGCCACATCTTGTCGATATTCCACGAAAGGCGATGGTTCAGAGTGTCGTAAGTGGGGGCAATGTTGTCGAACATCTCCTCCACCTGCTGGCTCTTCTTTTCGTTGTTGGAGTAGGGGGTGATTTTCTCCTGTTGATACATTCTAAAAAGTTTAGGGAATATGGAGAAGGTGTGGAAGTGGTTGCCAGTTGGGGCTTCCTCCAGACCTTCTCCATGACTCCTCATTAACGATTATTTCTCGTGGAGCTTCAAGTATTCGCTCACGTTCTTCTCGATGCGGCCCAGCACGTCGCCAGTCTCGGCAGCCTTGTCGAACTTTTCACCCGTGATGTGCTCGTAGAGTTCGATGTAACGCTCGCTCACGCTCTCAGCATACTCGTCGGTAACCTCAGGCATCACCTGTCCGGGCTGGTTCATGAAGTTGTGCTCGATGAGCCACTGACGCACGAACTCCTTGGAGAGCTGACGCTGAGGCTCGCCCTTTGCCAGACGCTCCTCGTAGCCGTCGGCATAGAAATAGCGGCTGGAGTCGGGTGTGTGAATCTCGTCGATGAGATACACCTTGCCGTCGCGCTTTCCGAACTCATACTTTGTGTCGACGAGAATCAGACCGCGCTTAGCGGCGATTTCCTGTCCGCGCTTGAAGAGCTTGCGGGTATAGTCCTCCATGATGGCATAGTCCTCAGCGGGAACGATGCCCTGACGGATGATCTCCTCACGCGAGATGTTGAGGTCGTGTCCCTCGTCGGCCTTCGTGGTCGGGGTGATGATGGGCTCGGGGAAGCGCTCGTTCTCCTTCATGCCTTCGGGCAGCTTCACTCCGCACAGCTCTCTGCAGCCGTCCTTGTAAGCTCTCCAGGCGCTGCCGGTGAGGATGGAGCGGATGATCATCTCCACGCGGAAACCTTCACATTTCAGTCCCACCGTGACCATGGGGTCGGGAGTGGCGAGCTTCCAGTTGGGGCAGATGTCGCTTGTGGCATCAAGAAACTTGGCTGCAATCTGGTTGAGCACCTGTCCCTTGAAGGGGATGCCCTTGGGAAGAATCACGTCGAAAGCCGAGATTCTGTCGGTAGCAACCATCACCATCAGGTCGTCGTTGATGTTGTAGACATCTCTCACCTTACCATGGTAAACACTCTTCTGACCATTAAAATGGAAATCGGTTCTTGTAATTGCGTTCATGTTTATAATTGTTTGTTGGTCTTGTTTTCTTTCATAGCCTTGTCGTGACGCTCGAAGGCGTTGACGATACGCGTGACGAGCTTGTTTCTCACGATGTCTTCCTTGTCGAGGTTGACAACGGAGATGCCCTCAACGCCCTTTAGAATTTTCAGTGCTTCCACCAGACCGCTGCGTTGTTCGCGCGGCAGATCAATCTGCGTCATGTCGCCCGTGATGATCATCTTCGTGTTCCAGCCCATACGCGTGAGGAACATGCGTATCTGTGCCGACGTGGTGTTTTGTGCCTCATCGAGGATAACCACGGCATCGGAGAGCGTACGGCCTCGCATGAAGGCCAAGGGAGCAATCTGGATGATGCCTTTCTCCATCATCTCCTGCAGTTTCACGGCCGGAAGCATGTCTTCCAGCGCATCATATAGCGGTTGCAAGTAGGGGTCGATCTTGTTTTTCATGTCGCCCGGAAGGAATCCGAGTTTCTCGCCAGCCTCCACGGCGGGACGGGAGAGGATGATCTTGCGGGCGGTCTTCTCCTTATAGGCCTTCACCGCCAGGGCAATGCTCAGATAGGTCTTGCCCGTTCCGGCCGGCCCCACGGCAAAGATCATGTCGTTCTTTGCGTATTCGTCGATCAGTTGCTGCTGGTTGCGGGTCTTGGGCATGATGGGCTTGCCCGAGATGCTGTAGCAGATGACGCCCTTCACGCCGTCGGCCTTGGTCTGTTTGCCCTTTATGATGTCGAGAATGTCCTCATCCTGGATGCTGTTGTATTTCAGCACGTGCATCCTCATCTTCTCTATATCCTCTTCGGCCTTGGCCATTTCCTCCTCATCGCCGAGCACGCGGATAACGTTGTCTCTCGCCACGATGCGCAGTTTGGGAAACAACGATTTGAGCATCTGCAAGTGACTGTTGTTGACGCCGTAGAACACCACGGGGTCAATATCTTCTAAAACAATATGCTTTTCTATCAAAACTGAACGTTCAATATAATTATTCGATGATGCAAAGTTAAAAAAAAGATTGCAAATAACGTCTGTATTGCAGGTTTTTCTTTCTGCTACTTTGCAAAAGGCACATAAGAATACAGGCTGACTTCAACTTTCTGCTAGAACAGCTCAGATAATTGGAGGGCAGTGAATAAAAAAAGGAGCACCCGCTGAGGTACTCCCTTTATATGAAAAGATATTGAATTTACTTCTTGTTGAGCAGAAGGTCGGTCTGAACGGCTACGGCAACTGTAGCACCCACCATGGGGTTGTTGCCCATACCCAGATAACCCATCATCTCTACGTGTGCGGGAACTGATGAAGAACCTGCAAACTGAGCGTCGCTGTGCATACGGCCCATGGTATCGGTCATACCGTAAGAAGCGGGACCTGCAGCCATATTGTCGGGGTGCAGCGTACGGCCAGTACCACCACCAGAAGCCACCGAGAAGTAAGGCTTGCCGGCAGCCAGGCGCTCCTTCTTGTAGGTGCCTGCAACGGGATGCTGGAAACGAGTGGGGTTGGTAGAGTTACCGGTGATGGAGACATCAACGTTCTCGTGCCACAGGATAGCCACACCTTCGCGTACATCGTCAGCGCCATAGCACTTTACCTTCAGACGGGCAGGATTGTTGCCGTAAGGAATCTCCTCGACGATGTTCAGCTTGCCAGTATAGTAGTCGAACTTTGTCTTAACATAAGTGAAGCCGTTCACACGGCTGATGATCTGTGCGGCATCTTTGCCCAGACCGTTGAGGATAACGCGGAGCGGTTTCTTGCGCACCTTGTTGGCCATCTCGGCGATCTTGATGGCACCCTCAGCAGCAGCGAAGCTCTCGTGGCCTGCCAGGAAGGCGAAGCACTCGGTCTCCTCGCGGAGCAGACGGGCAGCCAGGTTGCCGTGGCCCAGACCTACCTTACGGTCGTCGGCCACACTTCCGGGAATACAGAAAGCCTGCAGACCGATACCGATGGCCTCGGCGCATTCAGCAGCGCTCTTGCAGCCCTTCTTGATAGCGATGGCAGCACCTGCAACGTAAGCCCACTTAGCATTCTCAAAGCAGATGCGCTGTGTGTCTTCGCAGATCTGATAAGGATCGATACCCAGTTTGTCGCAAATTTCGTTTGCCTCTTCGAGGTTCTTGATGCCATTGGCCTGAAGCGCAGCGTTGACCTGTGCCTCACGACGCTCCTGGCTCTCGTATTGAACTTTTCTAATCATACTGTGGTTCCTCCTTATTCTTTACGTGGGTCGATAGATTTAACAATACCCTGGTCGGCGGTGGTGCGTCCATAGCGGCCTGTGAACTTCTTCACAGCTTCGTTGGCGTCCATGCCGTTCTTGATGGCTTCCATCATCTTGCCCAGGTGAACATACTCATAGCCACAAACATAATCGTCCTTGTCAAGGAACATCTTTGTGATGTAGCCTTCAGTGAGCTCCAGATAGCGAGTACCCTTGGCCATAGTGCCATAGAGAGTACCAGTCTGAGAGCGCAGGCCCTTGCCCAGGTCCTCGAGACCGGCGCCGACGGCGAGTCCGTTCTCAGAGAATGCGCTCTGGCTGCGTCCGTAGACGATCTGCAGGAAAAGCTCGCGCATGGCGGTGTTGATAGCGTCGCACACGAGGTCGGTGTTCAGCGCTTCCAGAATGGTCTTGCCAGGAAGAATCTCAGAAGCCATGGCAGCAGAATGGGTCATACCCGTGCAACCGATGGTCTCGATGAGGCACTCCACAATCACGCCCTCCTTGATGTTGAGAGAGAGCTTGCAGGCTCCCTGCTGAGGAGCACACCAACCCACACCGTGGGTATAGCCAGAAATGTCCTTGATCTCCTTGGCCTGAATCCATTTACCCTCTTCAGGAATTGGAGCAGGGCCGTGATAGGCACCCTTTTTGACAACGCACATGTTGTCTACTTCTTTTGAATAAATAATCATATTCGCTAAAATGTTTATGAATATTGTGTGAATCTCTTTTCCTCTATTTCGATGTTGCAAAGTTAATGAATTATCCTTTAACTCGGAAATCTTAGAAAAGGTTTTTTGATAAAAGTTCAAAAGAATTCTGTTACGGTCTTGATGCGAATCGAAAGTTTGGTGAAAGATGGCAACAAAAAAGGATTTTAGAACACTAAATTACTGGAGCACCTGACCATTCCGATGATTAGAAGAAGCCTCTTGTTATGAAGTCTAGCTATCTGTAGAAATAATCAGATGCGCCATATTGTATTTTATGGTTTGTAATGCGCTGATGGAGGGTAGTTGTCATAAAGAGTTGATTTCTTCAGCAGATAATCCTATAACCTTCGAAATGCTTTCGGTGGGTATTCCTAAGGCTTTCATTGCCTTGGCGTTTTTCTTTCTTTCTTCCAAAGCACCCTCTTCATGTCCTTGCTCAAGCCCTTCTTGATACCCCTCTCTTTTTCCGAGACGACGGGCACTGTTGTAGTAAGTACGCTCAGTGCGCACTGCGTCCCAGAATTTGTCGTATCCTTCCAATTGGGCGGGGGAATATGACGACTCCTCAAGAATATCCACGGCCTTCTTCACCTCGGGATTTTCAAGAAACTCCTGGGGCACTTTGCTGGCACCACCCATCTCCGTGAGATAACGGAGCCATAATACCTCCATCTTTCTCTCGGAATAGCTTTGAGGCTTGAACTTCGGAAGCTCAACGAAAATCAAGTGCAACCCTTCGATTATCTTCTCCGGATGGTCTATGTTGGCTACTGAATACTGGTGATAGTAGTTGGGGAGGTCGGGCTCGAAAATCTCGTTGACAAGATTCAGAGAGTAGACTGGCTGAAGAAGTTCATAGTCTTCATGCTTATCCAACTGCCGCACATAGGCCTTGGAAGCATTAAACAAAACACGTTGTTTAAATTCTTCCGACCATATCATTTGCATCTCTACAAGGAACTGACGTCCCTCTTCATCCTTACACCGAACATCGACGATGCTGTTCTTTTTCAATGGGCTGTCAGGAACAAGTTCTATAGGAATATATTCCACACTCTTGACCTGATGTTCCTGGTCAAGAGGCAGAAGGGCGTTGAGCAAGCTAATAACAAGATCGGGATGCTCGCCAAAGACGCGTTTGAAAGTGAGGTCTGCTCGCGGATCTAAGTATCTCATAAGCGTAATAATCTTTTCTGCAAAGATAGTGTTTTTATGTGATAAAACGGCTCTTAGCCGGGGATTATTTATCAGATGGTAAGACTAAATAATCTGAATTAAAGCCTAGAGATCTTAGATTATGCAAAATCGGTCGCACCGGAACAGTTTCGCCCGGTACGACCGAATGGATATTTCTAAACCCGTTAAGGTTATTTTACGATGATCTTCTTTCCGTTCTTGATGTAGACACCTTTGGCCAGACGATTGCTGTCGGTGCCAGCATAGCGACCGTCGATGGTGTAGATGCGGCCGTCGGCTGGAGTCTTGACGTTTGCAATGTCGATGGCGGTCAGCGTGCGGTCTTTGAAGGCGAAGCCGATGGTTCCGCTATCCGTGTCCTCAGTGATGCCGTAGAGGGGAGCGTCGGTGAGCGTAGAATTGTTGAGCGTCACGCTTTCCAGGTCGGTCACGTTGCTGGTGCCGGGATAGGGATCACCGGCGAGGCTGCTGGTATAGTCAGACCTTGAGACGTTGGTGTTGTACGACGTGATCAGAATGCCGTCGGCAGGAACGACAGTCATGGCCGGCTTGCCCAAGGTGTTGTTGGGATTGTCGGTGAGGTTGACCGATGTGTAGGGATAGTCTACGCGGTAGACCAGAAGTCCGTGGCCATACTGGCGCTGGTTCCAACCTGCTTTCTGGATATTCTCCAGGATGAGGTACTCGCCATTCTCGCCCAAAATCTTATAGGCCTTTCCACCCTCCTGCACGGGCTGCATCTCAACGTATTGTGCCTCAGACAGCGTGTCGAGCTTCATCCAGCCCATCGTCTCGCGCTCCCAGGGCGTGTAAGGCGTGGGGCACCAGCCGTTGTCGAGGTATTCGCCTCCGTCCATCAGGTCCCAGTATTCCATGGCCTGATTGTCTACCTGAGCCGAAGTGACCGTGGGATAGAAGTCGGGAAGTCCGAGGGTGTGGGAGAACTCATGGCAGAAGAGTCCGATGCCGTTCACGCGCTTCAGCGGTTCGGAACTGAATGCGCCGGGATATCCGTTGAGCTCATTGTTGACGCCGTAGCGCCACACCTGCTTGCCGTCGAAGGTGCCGATACTGGCGGTGCCGGAACGGGGCCAAATGCAATCGGAGGAGTTCTGCGAGAAGCTCTCTGAGTAGCCGGCATAGATGAAGTAGACAAGGTCTACGTAGCCGTCGCCATCGGCGTCGTAGTCGGCAAAGTTCACCTCGTCGTCAACCATCTGGCAGGCCGAGGTCATCATCTCCACCACACGGGCGTCGTTGTTGGCTCCGTAGTAGGCGAGACCGTGAGGCATGGTGACAGGACCCACGATGTCGAACTGCGGGGTGAACTGTCCGAAGCTCATGTCTTTGAAATAGCTCAGCACGCTTCCATAGTTGCGGTTCTCCCTGTTGCCGAAATTCTCCAGTTCGCCGTTGGGCAGGGTGGAGTTGAGATACTGGTTGAAGGTCTTCACCGGGTCGGCGACGGAGAATGTCGTGTCGGCAAAGTTGACGAGAATCACCAGTGCCTTGGGCGAGCCCGTGTGGGGGAAGTAGCGTCTGCCTGTGCCGATGGAGATGCGGCGTGCATCGCTGGCGGCCTCAATCTGCTTGGCAAAGAGCTTGCGGTTCTGTGCTTGAGCGAGCTGGGCCTCTTTGGCGTCGCGCACGGCGGGCTCGTGGGCCAGCACTTTGGAGTTGGTCAACTGGCCGCTGGGGCTGACCTTTGCGACGTAGTAGTCGTAGCCTTCGTGCATGAGCAGCGTACCGTCTGACAGCGTATACCAGTGGCTGTCGGCATCGCCATGGGCATAGACCGTGATCTGCGAGCCGTCGCTCTGGGTGATGACGGCTGGCTGAGGATTCACCCGTGAGGCGCGTGCCCAGGTGGCTGCCATCATCAAGCATAAGAAGATAAAGATTCCCTTTTTCATCTTTTCATATTTTTAGTTAGTTTCTTTTCTCATAGAAGTATTGTCCCTTGTGGTGCGTCTGTCGGCCGAATTCAATGGCGTGATGGGGACAATGGTGATAGCAGGCAAAGCAGGTGAGGCAGGAGTCGTCGTGCTTCCATTGCGGCTCATAGCCCAGTCCGCCTTTGATGTCGTTCTGCGGACACACGTCGGCGCAAATACCGCATTTCACGCAGCGGCTGCTCACGACGTGGAACTTCGAGTCGTCGACGAGTTTCAGGAATCCTGCGCCCAGCACGCGTGAGTTGATTCGCGGCCACCGACCGATGTACAGCGGACCGTCACTGGCCTTTCGGTTGATGACTGTCTGTAGATAAGCCTTCAGGTCTTCGTTGGCCTTGTCTTTCTTCTGTCTTTCGCGCTCGGGCTTGTCTACATCCATGAAGGGAAGGCCCACGTAGGACTCGGGCAGAAGCAGGGCGCAACGCGACTGCAGGCTGATGCCTTTGGCGCGGAGGTCGTCTTCGAAGATGCGGAAGGTCTCGCCCGTAGTGTCGCCGGCGGTGATGACAGCAAAGCAATAATGTCCCTCGGTAGGACCGTCGAACTGCAGCGTGCTGATGAATTTCCTCACGACAAGAGGTGGCCGCCAACCGTGGACAGGAAAACAAAAGCCTATCCTTTCCCCCGGCTGCAACTTGAACTTGCTGGGGGAAGCTATAGCGTCTGGTATGAATACCAGTCTTTCTTGAGTGGCCTCGCTGAGTTTACGCGCAGCCCATCGGGTATTGCCCGTTGCTGAAAAATAGAATATCACGTTGCAAAATTACTAAAAAATCTTTGTAAAGAAATGATTTCTATACTTTTTATGAAGTCGCAATCTCAATTCTAACAAGCACTTTCTGATCAAGCGGACTGCCTCCGGCAGAGCCCTGCAGTATGCTGCCAATTGAAAAATTATCATTCCGGGCTCCCTCGACACCCACAACAACGAGAGACAATCGCAGGCGACCTTCGTGAAAACAAATGTCGAAAAATACTTAAATCGCCGTGATTCAAGTGGTTATGAAATTAGAAAATAAATTAATATAAAATGGCTAACCAGATATTCTCTATGGCTTACCCTTATACGAACAAAGAGACCACCCTCAGCCCCTCCCTACGAAGGGATGGAAGTTTACATCGGAGTGTTAAATTTCGATAGATATCCGTAGGAGGGCGATAGGAAGGCTGTCATTCCTGACGGCCAAGATTGAAAGGAGGACCGAATGGTAGGAGGGCCGTCATTCCTGACGGCCAAGAAAGAAGGCCTGCTTGCTTATCACAACTGGGCACATGTCCGCTTCGATTCCATGTACCCGGCATTTCTGAGGTATCGTCTTCCTGAGGATTACACATCCTTTCCTTTAGGACACTTTGGTAAATCCTTCGTTGGCAGGAATGTCGCCGCTCCTACAGTTCTGGGGGAAGACTAGAACTAATCAATCAGCCCAGAAGGGGCTGACTCTCAGTAACCCCAGCCAAGCGACGTGACGGCTGTCACGAACGAACGTGACGACTGTCACGAACGAACGTGACGGCTGTCACGAACAAACGTGACGGCTGTCACGAATGAACGTGACGACTGTCACGAATGAACGTGGCGGTCGTAACGTCGCATCCGTAAAACTGCAACAACTGGAGGGGTTATTGATTGCCGTTCTTTTTGGGCGTCGTGAATTCTCCGGCAAGACATCTCGACATCATTGTGCGAATGATATGATAGTCGTTGTACTTGCCGAGTAGGTACATGAGTTTCGTTACCGATGCCTCGACGGTTGAATCGTAACCGCTCACTACGCCAGCGCTCTGCAGATGATAGCCCGTGTCGTAGCGGCTCATCTCAACAAATCCTGCAATACATTGGCTGATGTTGACAACGACGATGCCGCGTTCGGTCATTTGCTTCAACAGCTGAATGAACCATGGCGACTGGGGGGCGTTGCCGCTGCCATAGCTTCGCATGATGATGCCTCGCAGGTCCTTCATGTAGAGCATGCTGCGCATGATGTCCTCATCTACGCCCGGGAAAAGCGAGAACACGATCACGTCTGTGTTCATGGCGTAATGGGGAATCATGGGCTTGTCCCAGTCGGGCTTGAGGATATGATGCGTATGGAAATCAAAATTCACACCGGCGTCGCAGAGGTGAGGATAGTTGAACGAGTCGAAGGCATTGAATCCGTCGGCATTCTCCTTTGTGGAGCGGTTGCCGCGCAAGAGGCGTCCGCTGAAGTAGATGCACACTTCTGGCACCATGGCGTGGCCTTGCTCGTCGTGCATGGAGGCAATCTCGATGCTCGTCACGAGATTTTCCTTTCCGTCGGTCCGCATTTGTCCCACGGGCAACTGGCTACCGGTCAGGATGACGGGCTTCGTAAGGTTCTCCAGCATGTAGGAGAGGGCAGAGGCCGTGTAGGCCATCGTGTCGGTGCCGTGGAGAATGACGAATCCATCATAATTGTCGTAGCGTTCGGCTATGATGCGTACGAGCTGGGCCCAGTGTCGAGGGCTCATGTTGCTTGAGTCGATGGGGGGCGTAAACTGATACACGTCGATTCCGGTCTGAAGATATTCAAACTCGGGCATCTTTGCGATGAGATGATTGAAGTCGAGCGGTTCAAGCGCTCCCGTCTGCTTGTTGCGGCCCATACCAATTGTTCCGCCTGTATAAATTAGTAGTACCTTCCCGGTAATGCTCGTTGTGTAATTGTTGTTCATAGTCGTCGCTTGAATATTTTTCTTTGTGCAAATATAATCTAATTTTGCTGAATTTGCAAAAGATTTTCTAGCTTTTTCTCTCTTGTCCCTTGTCCTCACCTAAGGCCCGAATAATCAATTAGACTGCGGATTGAATGCATGCAGTTTCAAATGTCTTTTACATCTTAATGCCTACATTGCAAATGTTCGCTGATTTCAAGATTGTCTGTTGAAAATTGAAAATTAAAAAAAATCGGTAATGCGGCTGGTTGTTATCTGACTAATCCGACTGGTCTGACTAATCCGACCGGTCTGACTGATCCGACTGGTCTGATTGGTCTGATTGGTCCGACTAGTCCGACAACCAAGATCAGCTGCTTGGGCCGAAAAATGGGTCGTTTCTTTGAAAATTAAGCTACTTGGTACTTTTTTATATTTTTAATTTTCAGTATTCGGTTTTTTTATGTTACCTTTGCACCGATTTACATGAGAAGGGGCAGTGGCGTCATCTGCCGCGCATCAAAACGTGTGCTCTTGACCTCGTTGTCGACAGTCTCCTTAGAAAGGCTGTCGTGATCTTTCTCATTAGATCAGAAACGCGTTTTTATACTTAATTTCTAAAATAATAAGTACTTATCTATTTATATGAAAGGTATAGTTTTAGCAGGTGGCTCGGGTACAAGGTTGTATCCCATCACGAAAGGAATCAGCAAACAACTGATTCCAATCTATGATAAGCCCATGATTTATTACCCCATTTCAGTGCTAATGCTTGCAGGTATCAGGGATATTCTCATTATCTCTACGCCTTTCGATTTGCCTGGATTCAAGCACTTGCTGGGCGACGGCAGTGACTTGGGCGTGCGTTTTGAGTATGCCGAGCAACCCTCGCCCGACGGTCTGGCACAGGCTTTCATTATCGGAGACAAGTTTATCGGTAAAGACAGCGTCTGTCTTGTTTTGGGCGACAACATCTTCTATGGCTCAGGATTTACCGGTTTGTTGAGCCAGAGCGTGAAGGACGCCGAAGAAAACAATGAGGCCAGCGTGTTTGGCTATTATGTCAACGACCCGGAGCGTTACGGTGTGGCCGAATTCGACAGCGAGGGCAACTGCCTGAGCATCGAGGAGAAACCAGAGCATCCGAAGAGCAACTATGCCGTGGTTGGCCTGTATTTCTATCCAAACAGCGTTGTTGAGATAGCCAAAAATGTGAAGCCCAGCGCACGTGGCGAATTGGAGATCACATCGGTCAATCAGGAATATCTAAACCAGAGGAACCTCAAGGTGCGTATCCTGCAGCGCGGCTTCGCATGGCTCGACACCGGCACGCACGACAGCCTTTATGAGGCAGGCAACTTCATCGAGACCGTAGAGAAGCGTCAGGGACTCCAGGTGGCATGTCTTGAGGAGATTGCCTTCAACAAAGGATGGATTTCCGCTGAGAAGCTGCAGGCGCTGGGCATGTCGATGAAGAAGAACAATTACGGTAAGTATCTTCTGGATTTGGTCAACCGTCGCGGCTGATAATAAATAATAAGGTATAAAAGAAAAAACAATAACGTTATTCAAATAATGGAAGAAAACAAAAACTTAGAGGCAACTCCAGTTGTTGTCCAGGAACCGGAAGAGGAAAAGTCAGCCATTGACTTTGCCGCTATCTACACCACTCTTGTCCTGAATTGGAAGTGGTTTCTGGTTTCGCTTATCATCTGTCTGGGCTGTGGAGCCATTTACTTGCGCTACACGACGCCTGTCTACAGAGCGAGTGCAAAGCTTCTCATCAAAGACGATTCCCAGCAGGGCATGGGAAACAGAAACAACAGCACATTGAATACGAATACGTTGGGCTTGATCTCCAACTCCAATGGTATCGACAATGAGCTGGAGATTCTGACCTCGCGTTCGATTGCTGCGCAGGCTGTGCGTGATCTGAAGCTTTATGTCTCTTATCGCATGAAGGGACGTGTGAAGGAGAACGTCCTCTACAAGAACCAGCCTATCTCGGTGGACGTTGATCCGGGACACCTGGAGTCTATCAATGCGCCCATTAACCTTGTGATTACCCGTCAGGACGGCAAGTACCACGTATCTGGAACTTACTACGTTCCCGGCCGCAACAATTCAGTTTCTGGCCCTTATGGAATCGACAAGGACCTGCCTTCTCTGCCCGCTACGATCAGTACCCGTGCAGGTATCATCACTTTCGTGGCCAATTCTACCACTCCTATGGAGGATGGTTCAGAGCTGAAGGTGAGCATCGTCTCACCGGATATGGCTGCCTATAAATATGTGGGTGAGCTCTCTGCCACACAGACCAACAAGAACACCTCTATTGTTCTTCTGACTTTGAATGACGAGGTGCCCGATCGTGCCAAGGACTATCTGAAGCAGCTCACTATCGCCTATAACCAGCAGGCCAACGCCGACAAGAATGAGATTGCCACGAACACCGAGGCCTTCATCAACAGTCGTCTGGAAAAGATCAATGCTGAGTTGGGTTCTACCGAGAGCCAGCTCGAAAACTACAAGAAGCGCAACAACATGGTAGAGCTGAAACTCAATGCCGGTCAGGCTGTGCAGAATGCCAATGCCTACGACCAGAAGCTCGCCGATGCCAACACGCAGATCGACCTGCTCCGCTCTTTGCAGGAATACATGAACCAGCCTGCCAATAAGTATCAGACCTTGCCTTCCAACGTGGGTCTGAGCGACCAGAGTGCAACGGCTCTTATCAACCGCTACAACGAAATCGTCTTGCAGCGCAACCGCTTGCTGCGTTCAGCTTCTGAGAATTCTCCTACGGTGACTCCTCTTACCGCCCAGCTCGATGACCTCAACAACAGTATCCGTCGCGCCATGACCCAGTCTCGCCGCAGCATGGAGATTGAGCGCAGTTCGGTGGCCTCTCAGCAGGGCAAGTATGAGAGCCAGATTCAGGAGACTCCTGAGCAGGAGCGTATGCTGAGCCAGATTGGCCGTCAGCAGGAAGTGAAGTCTGGTCTTTACCTGATGTTGCTGCAGAAGCGTGAGGAGAACTCTATCTCTCTTGCCGCTACAGCCAATAAGGGTAAGCTGATCGATATGCCCGAGGTCAATGGCAAGGTGAGCCCCAAGGGTAGCCTGATCATGCTCGTCGCTCTGGTGATCGGTTTGGCTTTTCCTGCCCTGATTCTGATCATCCTTCAGTTCTTCCGCTATAAGATTGAGGGTCACGATGACGTTGCCCGTCTCACCAAGCTGCCCATCGTTGCTGACGTTGCCGTCGCTACCGAGGCTGCAAAGACAAAGGCCGACATCGTCGTGCACGAGAATACCAACAACGCCATGGAGGAAATCTTCCGCTCGCTGCGTACGAACTTGCAGTTCATGTTGCGCAAGACGCAGAAGACCATCCTCTTCACCTCTTCCATCTCTGGTGAGGGTAAGACGTTTATCGCAGCCAACCTCTCCGTCAGCTTCGCTTTGCTGGGCAAGAAGGTGCTGCTCGTAGGTTTGGATATCCGTAAGCCTCGTTTGGCCGAGCTCTTCGAGATCGACGACCGTCGCCACGGTATCACCAACTTGCTGACTCTTGAAGAGCCCACGCTTGAGGACATTCAGGGACAGATCGTTCCCTCTGGTGTCAACAACAACCTCGAGCTCCTTATGGCCGGTCCTATTCCTCCCAACCCTGCCGAGTTGCTGACTTATTCTTCACTGGATAAGATCTTCAAGATTCTGAAGAAGGAATACGACTACATCCTCATCGATACGGCTCCTGTGGGTCTTGTTACCGATACCCTGCAGATTGGCCGCGTCGCTGATATCTCTGTGGTGGTCTGCCGTGCCGACTACACTGCAAAGGAGAGCTTCGGCTACATCAACAGCCTCGCCTACGAGAAGAAGCTTCCCAGCATGTGCGTTGTCATCAATGGTATCGACCTCTCCAAGAAGAAGTACGGCTACTACTATGGCTATGGACGTTATGGCCGCTACGGTCGTTACGGACGTTATGGCCGCTATGGCAACTACGGCAAACCGGGTTATGGATACAGTTCTTACAATTCGTACACGTCGCCTTACAGCCATGGCTACGGTTCCTACGCCAACAGCCATTACAGCAACAAGAACGATGATTCCTTCAAACATTAATTGAGGACGTATCGTAATGAAGATTGCTGTAGATTTTGATGGTACAATCGTAGAACACCGCTACCCGGAAATTGGTCGCGAGATCCCTTTTGCCACACAAACTTTGCGGCAGCTCATCAAGGACCGTCACCAGTTGATCCTCTGGACCGTTCGCGAAGGCAAACTGCTCGACGATGCCATTGAGTGGTGTCGTGAGAGAGGCGTTGAGTTCTGGGCGGTCAACAAGGACTATCCCGAAGAGGACGTGACCAAGAACGCTCACTTTAGCCGCAAGATAAAGGCCGACGTCTTCATCGACGACGCAATGGTGGGTGGACTTCCCGACTGGGGCGAGATCTATCAGATTATATCCGAACACAAGTCCTATCGTCAGATCATCCGCAGCAGCATGGGCTTGCAGTCCCAGCAGCCGCCCAAGAAGCGTCATTGGTGGAACTTCTGACCTAGGGTCTTACAAATAATTCGCATTCTGCGGAGAGTTGATTGTTCAGCTCTCCGCAGTTTTTTGTGTTCTTTATTTCTTCATGTCGTCCGACGTACGTCAGGTCGCCATCAATCAGCGCTGTTTAGGCCATTACCATCAGATATATCGATAGTGGAGAGTCAGACATAATACCTAAACGCAGTAGAAGCGAGGGGCGGATTGATAGGGCTGCTCTTCTTTTATAACTCTGGCAGAATGGTTTTAACCCAGTAGTTCCTGAATAAATAATTGTTAAATAGTTGGCTTCTTGTTTGTTTTTATTTACCTTTGCAATACAAGAACTCACATCATGATGGAAAAAGCAGTATTTATAGCCGGTCCTTGCGTCATTGAGTCCTCTCAGCTTCTTGATACTGTAGCACAGAAGTTAGTCGAAATCAATGGCCGTCTCGGTATTGACATTATTTTCAAGGCCTCTTTCGATAAGGCCAACCGTACTTCGATCCATTCTTTCCGCGGCCCGGGAATCGACAAGGGCCTGCAGATGCTTAGTGACGTGAAGGATAAATACGGATTGCGTCTGACAACTGATATTCACGAGAGTTGGCAGGCAGAACCCGTTGGGCAGGTGTGTGACGTAATTCAGATACCGGCTTTCCTCTGTCGCCAGACTGATTTGCTTCTTGCTGCCGCCAAAACGGGCAAAACTGTCAATATCAAAAAAGCCCAGTTCCTTTCTGGCCGCGATATGCGGTATCCTGTAGAAAAGGCATTGGATGGCGGTGCGTCGGAGGTGTGGCTTACGGAGCGTGGTTCTTGCTTCGGCTACAACAATCTTGTGGTCGATTTCAGAAATATTCCAGATATGCGCCACATTGTTTCTACCGTCATCATGGATTGTACCCACAGCGTACAGCGTCCTTCTGCCGGTGACGGAAAGACGATTGGCGACCGCAAGTTTGTTGAGCCCATGGCATTGGCCGCAAAGGCCTTCGGGGCTACGGGATGGTTCTTTGAAGTGCATCCCAATCCCGACCAAGGACTGAGCGACGCTGCCAATATGCTGCAACTTGACAAACTGGAACCACTGATTGAGAAATTGCTGAAGAAAGACTGATGACTGCACTTTCAGAAAGATTGGCCAAGGCCAAGGATTATGCCATACAATGCCTCACCGACGAGGCTGAGGCTGTGAAGAATCTTATTCCACAGCTCGACGACAACTTCGAGAAAGCCGTTACGATGATGTATCATTGTAAGGGTAAGATTATCGTTACGGGGGTCGGTAAGAGCGGCCACGTAGGGGCGAAGATTGCGGCAACGCTTTCTTCTACCGGTACGCCGGCTTTCTTTATCAATCCTCTCGATGTCTACCATGGTGACTTGGGCGTTATGACTTCAGAGGATGTCGTGCTGGCGCTGAGCAACTCCGGTCAGACCGATGAGTTGCTGCGGTTTATCCCGATGGTGCTCCACATGCACATCCCTATTATCGCCATGACCAGCAATCCCAAATCTTTGCTTGCCAAATACTCAACGTGCCATATCAAGGTGTGGGTGAGCCACGAGGCCTGCCCGCTCAATCTTGCTCCCACGAGTTCCACAACAGCCGCCCTGGCTATGGGCGACGCTTTGGCAGTGGCGCTGATGCAGATACGCAACTTCAAGCCGCGCGACTTCGCTCAGTTCCATCCTGGTGGAGAGTTGGGCCGCAAGCTTCTCACGACAGCCGAGGACGTGATGCGCACGGACGACCTGCCGATTATTCCCGAGGACATGCACTTGGGCAAGGCTATTATCGACGTGAGCAAAGGCAAACTGGGCCTGGGAGTCTCGCTCGATGCTGACGGCAGGGTGACGGGACTCATCACCGACGGCGACATCCGCAGGGCCATGGAGCGCTGGCAGGCGCAATTCTTCGACCACACGGTGGCCGACATCATGACACGGCAGCCGAAGACCGTGCCGCCCAAGACGAAGATTACCGAAGTGCAGAAGATCATGCATCGGCATAAGATCCATTCAGTGCTGGTCACCGATAGCGAGAATCATCTTCTCGGCATTGTCGACAGCTACGCGGCGGCGTTAATGTAAAACCAACAGAATGATTTTCAGAATAAAGTATTCTATTCTCCTATTTCTCTTTTTGTGCCTTCTTCAGCCTGTGAGGGCTCAGCGACACGACGGTTCTGCTGTGAACATGGGTTCGCAGCGAGCTGATTCTATGCTCGTCGGCCAGTTGAGGCAGCATGGCGTGAAGTTCTCCCACGACAATTCCGTCGTTCTGCTGATGACGGGCCAGGAGAAGTTCGACGACATGTTCGCCGCCATCCGTCAGGCCAAGAGCAGCATCCATCTTGAATATTTCAATTTCCGCAACGATTCCATCGCCCGTGAGTTGTTCATTCTCCTTGGTCAGAAAGCCAAGGAGGGCGTGGAGGTGCGCGCTCTCTTCGATGCTTTCGGCAATTCGTCCAACAACCGTCCGCTGAAGCGCAGTCATCTCGACTCTATCCGCGCTGAAGGCATTGAGATCTACAAGTTTGATCCCATCACTTTCCCGTGGGTAAATCATGTCCTCTCGCGCGACCATCGCAAGATTGTGGTCATCGACGGAAAGATAGCCTATACGGGTGGCATGAATGTGGCCGATTATTACATTAAGGGAACGAAGAAGGTTGGCTCCTGGAACGACATGCACTGTCGGCTTGACGGCTCTGAGGTTAACACGCTGCAGGCCATCTTCCTGCGGATATGGAATAAGGTCTCCGGTCAGAACGTTCATGGCGCCAAATACTATCGCGGCTACCGTCCGGCCGACTACTTCGAAGGACTGAAGCCGGATACCACCGCCACCCGATATAAGAAGATGGTCGGCGTCATCAACCGTGAACCACGCGTCAGCAACGACATCATCCGTACCTTCTATACCGATGCCATCAACGATGCCCACGATTCCATCAAGATTATCAATCCCTACTTCACGCTGAATCCCACGCTGATGCGGGCGCTGAAGAACGCCGTGAAGCGTGGTGTCAAGGTGGATATCATGCTCTCCACGCGCAGTGACATCCCTCTGACTCCCGACTGCGGATTCTATAATGCCCACAAGTTGATGAAGGCAGGCTGTAATATATATATGTATACGCCCGGTTTCCATCACACAAAGATCATTATGGTCGACGGTCAGTTCTGCACCGTGGGCTCAGCCAATCTCAACGCCCGCTCTCTGAACTTCGACTACGAGGAGAATCTGGTCATCGTGGATCCTTGCACGACCCGCGAGCTCGACTCACTCTTTGAGCGCGAGAAGAAAGACTGCTGGCTGATGACCGAGCAGCGTTGGGACCAGTGGCGCACTCCCTGGCAGAAGTTCCGTGGATGGGTGGGCAAACGTTTGGCTCCTTTCTTGTAATTTTTTGCGGCTATGACAGAGATCAACCATCAACCTAAATGCGCCATCATCGACGCCAACATGCTTGCCACGATTGGACTGCGGCAGATTCTTGAGGACGTGATGCCCATTCTGCAGGTAGATGTCTTCGGCACGATGAGTCAGCTCCTGGCCCATCATCCTGAAGAGTATGTCCATTTCTTTGCGGCGCAGGACGTGGTGGTGGGCAACATGAGCTTCTTTGCCCAACACCGGGTGCGGACCATCGTGTTGACGACTCAGACCGATCCGTCGACATGGCTGACCGGCTTCCACAGTATTTGCACCAATCAGGACGAGAAGATGCTCGTGAGAAATATTCTCCAACTGGAACAGCATGCCCATGGTCAAGGCCGCAATCTCCCGCCTCTGCCGCAAGTCAGCTCTGATAAGCAACGAACGCTCAGCGACCGCGAGGTGGAGGTGCTCTCGCTTATTGCTCGGGGATATATCAATAAGGAAATCGCCGATATGCTCTGCATCAGTCTGACGACCGTAATCTCTCACCGCAAGAACATCATGGACAAGCTCGGCATACGCAGCGTGAGCGGACTCACGATCTATGCCGTCATGCACGGCTATGTAGACATTAGGAATATCTGATCCTTCGCATGAGTTTAATGAGGGGTTTTGGTCTGTAAAGGATACTTTTGAGGGCTTTCGCAATCCTTTTATGAGAAAGAAATTTTGGTAAAGAGAGAATAAAAAAGTGTTTGTTATTTTTGTTGTTTTGGCTAAATTTGCTATTTTTGTAGCCGAACTTAACAACTAATAAACCTTTTTTCTCTATGAATCAAAGTAGCGTATACGACTTTGTAAGGACCTTGAATAGTGATTTTGTGGGTCCGGTACTTGTTTTTATTCTTCTGGGAGCCGGCTTGTTTTTTACCTTCCGTCTGAAATTTATCCCCCGTTTTTACTTCTCTGCGTTGCGCATGCTGTTTTCGAAGAGCGGAAAGCATGAGAAGGCCAGCAAGCATAGCGGCATGAGTCCCTTGCAGGCTCTCTCCACGGCAATTGCCTCGCAGGTGGGAACAGGAAATATCGTCGGCGTGGCCATGGCCTTGCTCATGGGCGGTCCGGGAGCGCTGTTCTGGCTTTGGGTGAGTGCTCTTCTGGGTATGTCGACCAACTTTGCTGAGGCTATTCTTGGTCAGCTCTACAAGTCGCGAACGGCTGAGGGCCACATTGTCGGCGGTCCGGCCTTCTACATTCAGAACGGCTTGCATTCCCGTTGGCTGGCGCGTGTGTTCTCTGTGTTCTTCATTCTCGCTTTGGGCATGATCGGCATTATGGTGCAAGCCAATTCCATCTCGGATGCCATCACCTCCATCTTCCCCAATACCATCAATCCTTTGTATGTAGGTTTGGTATTGACCGTTTTCGTCGGACTCGTGCTGTCGGGCGGAATCACCCGCATTGCAGCCTTCGCCGAGAGCGTGGTTCCGTTTATGGCCGGACTCTTTGTGTTGGGCGCCATAATCTTCATCTGCATGCGTTGCGACCGACTGGGTGCGGTGCTCGTTGAGGTCTTCCGTTATGCCTTCACGCCTGAGGCTGGTGCCGGTGGCGCAGTGGGTATCTCGGTGATGAGCGCAGTGAGATACGGCGTCAGCCGCGGACTGTTCAGCAATGAGGCCGGTCTGGGTACTACGCCCCATGCCCATGCCATAGCCAAGGTGAACAACTGTTATGAGCAGGGATTGATAGCCATCATCGGTATCGGTGTTGACTTGCTCATCTGTACGCTCACTGGACTCGTGCTGCTTCTGAGCGGTGTACTTGATGGCGGTACGAATCTCGTTGGCATTCGTATCATGCAGGCTGCTTTCGACTCCGGATTCGGCGCTGCCGGCAATTACTTCATTGCCATCTCCCTATTCTTCTTCGCCATGAGCACCATCGTCGGGTGGTATTTCTTTGCAGCGCAAAATGTACGTTATCTCTTCGGCGAACGCCCCATTGTAGCTTATCGCATTGTCGTGATGGTGCTGGTGGTAGTGGCATCGGTCGTCAAGGTTGAGCTCATCTGGGAGTTGGCCGATACATTCAATCTCTTCATCGTCATTCCTAACGTGATTGCCCTGATCTGGCTCTCGCCCAAAGTGGTGGCTGAGAGTAAGAAGATGAGGCGGGAGATAGCTCTCGTCAAGAAGAAACGCGCTGATGAGCGGCAAGGCAAGTAGCGCTTCGTAGAAATAAACTTCCCCTCTTTCCTGGCTTCCTGCGCCAAGGAAAGAGGGGATTTTTTTGTGTTGTCTATTGTGGTAAGGAGCTTTGTCCTCATAACGATGGCAGGATTATAGCTTGTCTTTCAGGAACTGTCCGGTGAAGCTCTCCTTGCAGTTGACGATTCCTTCCGGCGTTCCGGCGTATACAACTTGTCCGCCCTTGTCGCCACCATCTGGACCCAAGTCGATGATGTAGTCGGCCATCTTGATGACGTCGAGATTGTGCTCAATGACAATGATGCTGTGGCCACGCTCGATAAGCGCGTCGAAGGCATGGAGCAGGCGCTTGATGTCGTGGAAGTGAAGTCCCGTAGTAGGCTCGTCGAAGATAAAGAGCGTCGGGTCCTGTCGTTCCTGGCCAATGAAGTAGGCCAGCTTCACGCGCTGGTTCTCGCCGCCGGAGAGGGTGGAAGAGTTCTGTCCCAACTTGATATATCCCAGACCAACGTCCTCGAGAGGCTGCAGGCGGTCGACGATGCTCTTCTGATTGTACTGAGAGAAGAAGCTTATGGCTTCGGAGACGGTCATGTTCAGAACGTCGTTGATGTTATTTCCCTCAAACCGCACCTCAAGGATGTCGTGCTTGAACCGCTTGCCGTGGCAGGCCTCGCAGGTCAGAACCAAGTCGGCCATAAACTGCATCTCGACCGTGATGACGCCAGCGCCCTTGCACTCCTCGCAGCGTCCGCCTTCAGCATTGAAGGAGAAGTACTGTGGCGTGAAGCCCAGCTGCTTGGCCAGAGGCTGTTCGGCGAAAAGCAGGCGGATGGCATCGTAGGCCTTCAGATAGGTTGCGGGATTGGAGCGCGTCGACTTACCGATCGGGTTCTGGTCGACAAACTCCACGTGCTTGATGCTTTGCCAGTCGCCACTGAGCGAGGTGTATTCGCCTGGTGCGTCGCAGACCTCGTCGAAATGGCGCTTCAGGGCAGGGTAGAGGATGCCTTTCACGAGAGAGGACTTTCCCGAACCGCTCACGCCCGTCACGACGCACAAAACGTTGAGCGGAAACTCTACATTGATGCCTTTGAGGTTGTTCATGCGGCAGCCCGAGAGGATGATGCTCTGGTTCCAGGCCCGGCGGCTCTTCGGAACCTCAATGGTCTCCGAATGAGTGAGATACTGTATGGTGTGGGAGCGTGGATATTTGTCGAGCAGACTCTCGTTGTCTTCGGGAGAATTGTGGATTTCGGGTACCGGACCTTCGTAGACGATTTCACCGCCCAGTCGTCCGGCGTCGGGACCCACGTCGATGATCCAGTCGGCGGCACGCATCACTTCCTCGTCGTGCTCTACCACGATGACCGTGTTGCCCAGGTCGCGCAATTCCTTCAATACCTTTATCAATCGGTCGGTGTCGCGGCTGTGCAGACCAATGCTCGGCTCGTCGAGGATGTAGAGTGAGCCTACCAGGGAGGAACCCAGCGACGTGGTGAGGTTGATGCGCTGGCTCTCGCCACCCGACAGCGTGTTTGAGCGCCGGTTGAGGGTGAGGTAGCCCAGTCCCACCTCGTTGAGGAATCTGAGTCGGTTCTTGATTTCGATTAGCAGTCGTTTGGCCACTTCGGCGTCATGACTGTCGAGTTGAAGATTGTCAAACCACTTTTGCAGTTCGCTGACAGGCATCTGCACGAGGTCGGTGATGCTTCGTCCGCCCACCTTCACCCATGTAGCTTCCTTCTTCAGGCGCGTGCCGTGGCAGTCGGGACAGATGGCCCTGCCCCGATAGCGGCTCATCATGACGCGGTATTGAATCTTGTACTGGTTCTCTTTCACCATCTGGAAGAAGCTGTCGATGCAGACTTTGTCATGAATATCGGCGTTGGCCTCTGAAGGCAGACCGTGCCAGAGCTGGTCCTTCTCCTCTTGTGTCAGCTCATAGTAAGGCTTGAAGATGGGGAAGTCGTCGCGCTTGGCCCTGCGGCAGAATTCCCTCTGCCATTCGCCCATGCGCTCTCCGTGCCAGCATTGCACGCAGCCTTCGGCCACGCTGAGCGAGGTGTTGGGGATGACGAGTTTCTCGTCGATGCCGATAATGCTGCCGAAGCCCTCGCATGTGGGGCAGGCGCCGAGTGGCGAGTTGAAGGAGAACATATTGTCGTTGGGCTCTTCGAATTTTATTCCGTCGGCATCGAAGCGCTGCGAGAAGTCGTAGCTGATGTTGGAGGGCAGGAAGACGAGCCTGCACGAGCCGTCGCCTTCATAGAATGCTGTTTCGGCCGAATCGATGAGACGGCTGATGGCATCCTTCTCGTTGCTGACCGACATGCGGTCGATGATGAGAAACAGACCGTCGGTCGTATCGGAGATTTCGCCTTTCTCCGCCATGGTGGCCGCGTCGGAGATGTTGATGACCTCTCCATTATAATAGATACGGTTGTAGCCTTGCTGCAATTCTATCTCCAGTTGCTTGGCCAGCGTGCGGTCTTTGCCTATGCGCAGAGGGGCAAGCACCATGAAGCGGGTGCCGGGAGAGTATTGCGCCGCGCAATTGAGAATGTCTTCGGTGGAGTGCTTCTTCACTTCCTCACCGCTGATGGGCGAGTAGGTGCGGCCTATACGGGCATAGAGCAGCCGCAGGTACTCATAGATCTCGGTGGATGTGCCGACGGTGGAACGTGGATTGCGGGCGATCACCTTCTGCTGGATGGCGATGGCGGGAGGGAGGCCCTTGATGAAGTCGCACTCAGGTTTGCTCATTCGTCCAAGGAACTGTCGGGCATAGGCGGAGAGGCTCTCCACGTAGCGCCGCTGTCCCTCGGCATAGAGGGTGTCGAAAGCCAGTGAGCTCTTGCCCGATCCCGACACGCCGGTGATGGTGATGAACTTGTTGCGGGGAATATTGAGACTGATGTTCTTCAGGTTGTTGACCCTTGCACCTTTCAGTTCTATATATTGTCCTTCTTCTTTAAAATTGTTTACGGATGTTGATGTTGCCATGTATTTTTGCCCTTAATTGGTTTGGGTAATTGCGCAAAGTTACCAATTCTTAAGAAAATGGCAAAAAGAAAGGGTGAAAATTTGGTAGATTAACTTTTGCACCCGTCAAACGACAACGCCGATATGGCTCAGTTGGTAGAGCAACGCATTCGTAATGCGTGGGTCGGGGGTTCGAGTCCCCCTATCGGCTCAAAGTTTGTTGGAGTTCAACAAACACTATCCTTTTCATAATTTCCTCTTTTCTTGCGGTAATAGCTCAGTTGGTAGAGCGTTGGCTTCCCAAGCCGAAGGTCACGGGTTCGAGTCCCGCTTACCGCTCTTTCCTGTATTTTTTTATTTTGATCACTCTTAGCGTAGGTGTGGAGTGGGGGATAGCGTAGGATAAAAGGCCCAGAAAACACTTTTTTCGAAAAAAACATGGAAAACGTTTGGCGGTCTCGCAAAAAGTAACTACCTTTGCACCCGCATTCAGAAAAGAACGCTATCCGAATTTGATTCGGTTTTATATTGCGCCCTTAGCTCAGTTGGTAGAGCAACTGACTCTTAATCAGTGGGTCTAGGGTTCGAGCCCCTAAGGGCGCACGATTCTTTCTCTGAAGCAAGCGCCCTTAGCTCAGTTGGTAGAGCAACTGACTCTTAATCAGTGGGTCTAGGGTTCGAGCCCCTAAGGGCGCACAAAGTTTACAATTGCCGTAGCTCTGACGAGTTGCGGCAATTTTTTTTCATAATCTCGTAGAATTTACTGAGAAGGAGAAAATCTGGTTGGGTAGCTGATTTGCGCGCTTCGCACAGGTGTGCCGCTTTCGGGGCACTAAGTTTAAAGAGGGAGGTAGAACCCCCCATCTACTCCCATTCGATGAAACAACGGAACGAATAGGAGGGCCGTCATTCCTGACGGCCACTATTTCCGAACGAATTTCATGCAATGCAATCGTATACCTTTCTTAACAAACTTCTAAAAGTTTAATCAAAATTCTTTCTTGAAGACGCCGATTATACATCGAATATTCTCTTATGCATATCAGAATTCTTGCTTGGCCGTCAGGAATGACGGCCCTCCTATAAACAGCCTTGTAGGAGCTTTGGTATTCTTGACGACGAGGATTGAAGATGATCTTGGATAATAAATATATGGCACACTAGCGCGAAATGCGCATTCAGCTTATGGATTAGACAGAAGGCAAGACTGTTCTGTAGACATGCAGGCGAGGAATTACCTAAACTTCATAGCTATGCCTAAAATAATCAGGAGAAATATGGCTCGATTGAAAGAAATGTATTATTTTTGCTGCATTAAGAAATCATTCACGCTTAACAAAGACAAACGACATGAGTGACGAAGAGATGCTCTATCGAGAGATGAACCCGGAGGATACGTTCTACATGGGAGACGACGAACCAAACGACGACAGACCATCGGACAATGAACAAGAGCAGAATCCGGAAGCGGCCGAGAGCAAGACGCAAACAACGAACAAAGGTTGCCTTGGCGTCATGCTGTGTTCTTTTATTGCTGCAGCGGTATGTTTCTTTTTCCTTATTCTATAGTATAAAGGTAGATTGGCGAAGGAACTATTACAGAAATATTGTTTTCAACCATCCTTACTGAAAATATTTGTCAAAAACATTCTTCTGTAATCAAAAATTTCTTATATTTGCCATTGGAATAGCTACCTCGCCTATGAACCACAACCGATCTGTTTTACTGTTGCTGATTTTCCTGTTGGCTTCAGCTTTTGTAGACGCTCAGAACAAGACGAATCCTGCCTTGCCCTGGCAGAAAATGTATGAGGACTGGCTCGACGTTGAAGACGTTGACAACGAGCTCAGCCAGCAACAGTACGAATTTCTTCAAGACCTTTATAACAACAAGATCGACATCAATCACGCCTCGCGCGAGGACTTGGAACAACTGCCTTTCCTCTCCGCGCAGCAAGTGGAGGACATCGAAGAATACATTTATCGCTACGGTGAGATGAAGAGCGCGGGCGAATTGCAGATGATAGCTTCCATCGATGCTGTCACCAGAAGATTGCTCCTGCAGTTCGTGACCTTCAGGTTTGCTCCAGGAAACGTACGTCCCGCTAAGGACAGTCTTTATCAGGAGCGAAAGGGACTGGCCAAACTTTTCAGCCATACCCGTCAGGAGCTCATTGTCAGCGGAAAGATTCCCACCTACAAACGTCGTGGCGATGAACTTTCGGCTGATAAAGGTGGCTATCTGGGTTATCAATGGAAACATTCTTTCCGTTATACCCTCACTGCTTCCAACCGATTGAAGCTGTCGTTTGCAGGTGCTCAGGACAGCGGTGAGCCCTTCTTCTGTGACGGCAATGGGAAAGGTTATGACTATTACAGCGGCTACATCTTGTATAAGGTGCCGCGGAAGCCCTTGGATAAAGCCTTTCATGGTCCACGACTTTGTGAGGTCGTTGTGGGACGATACCGTCTGCGGGCGGGCATGGGCCTGGTGATCAATGGGAATTCCGGCTACGGCAAGGCCTCGATGCTGCAGTCTTTGGGCCGGGGATACACCACGATTACGGGCCATTCGTCACGGTCAGAGGCCAACTATCTGCAAGGAGCGGCTGCAACTGTGAGATTGTTTGAGCACAAGCTGACCAACGTAGACCTGACAGCCTTTGCCTCCTGGCGTAAGATTGATGCCACGCTCGACACTCTGGAATCGGGCAAGGCCGTTATTGCTACTATCTTGCGCACGGGCTACCACCGAACCCGCAGCGAGATGAACCGCCGCAACGATGCCAATCAGTGGGTAGCCGGTGGCAATCTCAACTGGAGATGGCAGAGATGGCATGCGGGACTGACAGGACTCTATACGCAGTTTGACAAGAATTTGCAGCCCAAAGGCAATCAGCGCTACAAGCAATGGTCGCCCAGAGGCCAGAGCTTCTGGAATCTGTCGGTCGACTATGGCTATACGAGCAGCGTGGTAAACTTCAGCGGCGAGACGGCAACGGGCGACTGCGGTGCCGTGGCTACAATCAACAGTCTGAGCCTGCAGCCTTCCTCTTCCTTGTCGGTTGTTGCCCTGGAGCGCTTCTATTCCTATAAGTTCTACTCACTATACGGCAGCAGCTTCTCGGCCGGAGGAAGCGTTCAGAACGAGAGTGGCGTCTATTTGGGTGCGGTCTGGCGTCCCTTGCGGGGCTTTACTGTCGAAGGCTATGGCGACGTGGCTTATTTCTCATGGGCGAAATACTTGATCTCGCATGCCTCACATTATTACGAGACTATGCTCAATCTGCGCTATGAGCACAACGACTGGACTTTTTCTGCCCGTTACCGCTGGAAAGACCGACAGCAAGACGGAGAGTCAAACCGGGATGGAACGAAACCTTTGGTCTGGCAAAGCGAACAGCGGATGCGCGTGTTCGCGGAATATAGCCGGGAAGTTTGGAACACCCGCTTGCAGTTGGACGGCGCGCTCTGCAGCAAGGGCGACAAGCACAACCATGGTTGGATGGCAACGGCACAAGGCGGGTGGCGGTGCAAGCACGTAGCCTTGTGGGCTGGCTTCAGCTATTTCAACACGAGCGATTATCTCTCGCGGCTGTATGCTTATGAGCGAGGGATGCTCTATTCGATGTCCATCCCGATGTCGTATGGCGAGGGCATTCGCTATAGCTTCCTTTTCAGTACGTCGCTGGGCAGTCATCTTACGCTCAACGGCAAGGTGTCAACGGCTGACTATTTCGACCGCAATCATATATCCTCGGGTATGCAGCAAATAGATGCCTCGTCGCAGACTGATGTTGAGTTGCAACTAAGGGTAAGGCTATAACAAATCTGAGGAAAAATCCCGTAATTCGATAAACGATGATTCGTGACGACCATCACGAACTAACGTGACGGCCGTCACCTATCGTGAAAACAGTCATGACCTATCGTGAAAACAGTCATGACCTATCGTGAAAACAGTCATGACCTATCGTGAAAACAGTAACGGACTAACGTGACAACTGTCACGAATGAACGTGATAACTGTCACCTTACCTTTGCAGTTGATAGAAAACGAGGGTAAAACCTTGTTGTTTCTCGGTTAATTTTTACCTTTGTTGTAGTAAGGGAAAATTGACCG